>JANOCJ010000304.1:0-3513 GCA_031412115.1 Flavobacteriales bacterium | reverse complement strand
TTAAGTTCACTACGGCCTCATCAATACTTTTAGGTATTACCTCATCTCCTGCGTATTTGCGCAGCACATTCATTATCTTTTTATGATTTTCTCGGTACAGGGTGGGATTGGTAGGTAGTGGCACCAACTCGGGGCAAATTTGAATAGCCTCGTTTAGGCGCATACCAGTTTTAACGCCATGTTTCTTAGCCTCGATAGAAGGAGAAATAATAGCGCCATACTTGCCTGTATACACACAAACACCAACGGGGCGACCGCGTAAATAGTAGTTTACCTGTTGCTCGCAACTGGCAAAATAGCTGTTCATGTCTATGAACAATACCATAGAAAAAGAGTGAACAGCTAAGTTAGCTATTTTAAGAAGACACCCTTAAGAAAAAACCAAGTTATTACTGCTTATTCAGCGTACCCTTATTTATTAAATCGCCAAGCGAAATGCTAAGCAAGCCATGCACATTTAGCACGGCCCCTGTAGCATTAGTAACACCGGCAGGGTTGTTTATTTTTACGCTGTAAGTGGTATTAGTTCCATGTATGGTTTGGGGCGATGTTCCGTTAAATTCAAGTAAGCCTTCGTTGCCGGTAACGTTCATTCCGCCTGTACCGCTTGTATACAGATTGCCTTTAACATTTAAGCGCGAATTAGCCCCTGATTGTGATACTGTTGAAGGGGAGTAGATACTAATATCGCGGCAAAAAGCATCGTAGCTACCAACATCGGGAAGGCGCATAGGGTTTGTAGGTATAATTACATCGGTAGTATCATTAGGTATGCGCATCCAGTTCCAGTTGGCAGCTTTGTTCCATTCATTGCTAATAGCGCCCACCCATATGTAGCGCCAGTAGCGCGCATAGGCGCTATCAGCTGCTTGTTGTATAGCAGCCAAATCTTTACCGGCAACAAAAGCCACACCTATTTTCATACTATCGTTAGCAATAATGTTAAACGGCCCAACGCCCAGCATAGCAGCAACATCTCCGGCTACAGGTGTAGCTTGGCGTTGCAACGCACCCGACATGGTATTGTATTTCTCCGCAGCGGTAAACCCATCATAAAAATTAACACTGCCGCTTGTTCCATCGCTGTTAAAAGCATAGTAATTAGCGGCTTGTTTGGTAAGCAGCACTACACCTGCATAAATACTTTGCGGCTCAGTACTGTAGGCGTAAATCATTTTGCGGGTGGTATCGGTGCTTACCATATTTTGGCCTGCTTGTAGAATATCCCAATCGGCAAAAATACCGGTAGACAGGTTGTTTATTGCTCCTGTATTAGGCTTAACACAGTATTCCAAAATAACAAAATTCTCATCCAAGCCTGCCCAACCAAAACCGCGTTGGTCAACCTTTACATTAATGCGGTTTACACCTGCCGGGGCATCGTCAAAACGCCCATACACATCTTTGTTTGCCGTATAAGCAAAAGGCCTTTGCCTTGCGGTTAATACACTTGCCCAGTCGGCATCATAGTTAGGGAAAGTAGCGCCATAAACATTATCCATCACTTTAGGTGTGCCGCTTTGGCCAAGCAAAAAGCCTGAAGTAAAAAACAGTGGGCCGCTATCTTGAAACTGAAACCCATAGCCCGATTTGCCTAAATTGGCCGCAAAACCTATAGCACCTGTGCTAGGCATGGTCATATTTACGTTACCCACATCAATGTTTACAAAGTTTCGGTTAATGGTATCGGCTAGCCATTCTATACTACTATAAGTACCGGCAGTAATAGTAAATTTAAATTCGACCCTGCTATTGGCGGGGCTTGTTAATATTATAGCTGTAAAGGGTTGGCTGGCATTGCCCAATGTATCGTTCTGGTTAAGGTTGCCAACGGTAAATGTGTTGTTTAATATATTTACATAGGGCGATGTACTGCTTACCGTAACGGTAACATTTGATGCAGGGCGCAGGTAATTTTTTACCAAGCCCCATAAGCGCAAAGTATCGCCCGTGTAAAAGTTGTTGTCGTTATTGTCTGACACTTTTTTATCCAGCATGGTAACTGATGAATAGCTTGTATCAATCAGCATTTTATACATATCTAACTTACCCTTGCCAAACTTTTGAAAGTATGCCCCGTTAGCCGGAATTTGGTAGATGCTGGCATCGCAACTCTCTTTTATCTGCTGGGCTATTTTCAAACCGCTCCAAGTTGGAAAATACGACCGCAACAACGCTGCTGCCGCACTTACCATAGGTGCTGCTGCCGATGTTCCGCCGGAAGTTGTGTAGGTATTGGGATTATATGTACTGTAAACTCCCGAACCGTAGGCTACCAAGTCTAACTGGCCTCCCCATGATGAACTATTGCCCTTTTGGTTGCTTTGCTGCAAGCCGCCAACATTCAATACATATTGATATGATGCAGGGTAAAACGGTACTTCGTTATTATCATTACCGGCCGATGCTACCACTACGGCATCTTTATTAATGGCTGCATATTGAATTACATCCCAACCAAAATTGCTAAAGTAGCGGCTGCCCCACGAGCAGTTAATAACCTTACAGCCATGGTCGGCGGCGTATACTACGGCCTCATAGGCACGTATATAGTTGCCAAACATATCATCAATACGTATTGGGCGCATTTTGCATTTAAAGCCTAAACCCGCAATACCAATACTGTTATCAACCTTAGCGCTTGATATGCCCGCTACATAAGTACCATGGCTATCTTCGGCATCGTACACATTGCCGGTGTTGGCCCACATATTCCAGCCCCAATAGTTATCAACATAACCATCACCGTCATCATCCACCCCATTAATAGGGTCAGCATAGTTAAACTTAACATTGGGCCTTAAATCAAGGTGGTTGGTATCAAGCCCCGAGTCGGTAATGCCTATTACCATATTGGTATCGCCTTGGGTAATATCCCATGCCTGGTTAGCCTTTAGGGCATTTATATACCACTGGGTTGCAGCCGAAGGGTCGTTAGGCGTATACATTTTTTGCATAATGAAGTTAGGCTCAACATATTCAAACAAGCCATAGCTTTTTAGCACGTTAATAATCTTCTGCATGGGCAACTGCGCCGTATAGGTAATGCGGTAAATAAGGGTAATATCGGCGGGTTGTTCCGCTTGCTGCATCATCTTAAAATCGGGCTGCTTGGCGTTGGGGAATAGTTTATACAGTTGCGTACCGCCAATACTACTTATATATTGATTAAGCCCCGCATGGTTAATGCCGGTGTTGCCACACAAGTTGCGGTACTGCTCCTTAACCTTTATGTTAAGGGTTTTGGCTTCACAATCGGCCTCGTTAAAAGCGGGTAAGGCCTTATAGGCTTGTTGAGCACTAAGCGTTAACGATGCAATTAAAAATACGAGAGTTAAAAATTTCCTCATGATTAGGGGGCTATTAATGGGGCAGCATTATACTGCGGAATGGTATTTAAAAAAGTGATGCTTTCTTTTACAAAATCAACCTGACAGCAGTAGTGCTCAAGGCCATTGCTTACAAACAGCAAGCCTACTTTAAAGGCCATATTGTAGCGGGCGGCTTGGTCAA
>JANOCJ010000303.1:0-4634 GCA_031412115.1 Flavobacteriales bacterium | reverse complement strand
CGTCAGATGGCCACTTAGGCATGGGCGGTTTAGATTTGTTCCAAGCTAAAAAAGACGGCAAAAAATGGGGCGGCGTAGCTAACCTACGTTACCCATTAAACTCTTCGGGCGACGATTTTGCTATTGTGTTCCAAGGCCAGTCTGCCACCGGCGAATACATGGAAAAAGGCTACATCAGCTCTAACCGCAAAGGCGGCAAAGGCAATGATGATATCTACTCGTTCATGTTGCCTCCTCCTTGCTTTACTTTGCAAGGTGTTGTGCGCGACCAAGAGACCAACGAAATTATCCCTAACGCTAAAATTATGCTTGTGGGCTCAGACGGTACCAACCTTGAGTTGATTACCGATGCTACCGGTTCATACTCGGTAGAATGTAAACCATCTCGCATTAAGTTGAACACCAACTTTGATATGTCAGTATCAAAAGAGAAATACCTTGCTGCTGATAACGAGCCTGCTAAAAAACAATTTAGCACCATGGGCTTGCAAGAGAGCAAAGACTTTGTTGTTGACTTTAAATTGAAAATCGTTCCGGTTGTTCCTTTAAAATTGCCACAAATTCTTTACGAATCTGCTAAATGGGATTTGCAACCACAATTTCAAGATTCACTTAATGGTTTAATTAAAACCATGACTGACAACCCGAACATTGTTATTGAGCTTCGTTCTCATACCGACTCACGTTCAGGTACTGAATACAATGATGACTTGTCGTTGAAACGTGCTAAATCGGTTGTTGACTACTTAATTAGCAAAGGCATTGCTGCCGACCGTATGATACCGGTAGGCCGCGGCGAACGCGAGTTAACCAACAAATGTAAAGATGGCGTTAAATGTACTCCTGAAGAACACCAGGCCAACCGCCGTACCGACTTTAAAATTATTCGTTACGACTACGTAGCACCTAAAGACCCTAACAGCATTGTAGCTCCTAAAATTGAGCTTGATGATGAAGAAGAAGAGGAAGCACCGGCAGAAGGTACTACTCCTCCGGCTAATGGTACTACCCCAGCTGCCCCTAAAAACTAAGTTAGTTTTAACATACTTTACTAAACATCCCGCCCAACTCGGCGGGATGTTTTATTTTTGTACCAATGCAAGACCAATCGTTATATAACCTCCGTGGGGTTTCGGCTTCTAAAGAAGATGTACATAAAGCAATAAGCAAACTGGATAAAGGGCTATTCCCTAAAGCCTTTTGTAAAATAGTACCCGATTACCTTACCGGCAGCGAGGAGCATTGCATTGTAATGCACGCCGATGGGGCAGGCACCAAATCATCTCTTGCTTATATGTATTGGAAAGAAACCGGCGACTTATCGGTTTGGAAAGGCATAGCGCAGGATGCTATTGTAATGAACATTGACGATTTGCTATGTGTAGGCGCTACCAACAACATTCTTTTATCAAGCACTATAGGCCGCAACAAAAACCTTATACCGGGCGACGTAATTTCAGCTATTATAAACGGCACACAAGAGCTGGTTGATGAGTTGAACACCCACGGCCTTAATATGCAGCTTACCGGCGGCGAAACAGCCGATGTGGGCGACTTAGTGCGTACCATCATTGTAGACTCTACCGTTGTGGCCCGCATGAAGCGCAGCGACGTTATAGACAACGCGAACATAGCCGCTGGCAATGTGTTAGTTGGGTTAGCATCATACGGCCAAGCTACCTATGAACATGAATACAACGGCGGCATGGGCAGCAACGGCCTTACATCGGCCCGCCACGATGTGTTTGCTAAATATTTGGCCGAAAAATTCCCTGATAGTTACGATGCCCATGTACCCGATGAAGTAGTGTATAAAGGCAACTATAAATTGACCGACGCTATTGAAGGTACAGGCTTAGATGCAGGCAAACTGGTATTGTCGCCCACACGCACCTATGCACCTATTATGGTTAAAGTGTTTGAAAAATACCGCAGCCAGATAAATGGCGTAGTGCATTGCAGCGGTGGCGCCCAAAGCAAAGTGTTGCATTTTATTGATGGCCTTAGGGTGATAAAAGACAATCTGTTTCCCATTCCGCCCCTGTTTAAAATTATTAAAGAGCAAAGCGGTGCCGGTTGGGACGAGATGTATAAAGTATTTAACATGGGCCACCGCATGGAATTGTATGTGCCCGAAAATATAGCCGCCGATATTATTGCCATAGCCCAAAGTTTTGGGGTTGAAGCCCAAATTATTGGTAGGGTAGAACCATCTGAAAAAACAGAGGTTTACATTAAACACCCTGATGGTGAGGTTACTTATTCTAAGTAATTTTTTAAGTAAGGAACTCAATAAAAATGGCAGTACATTTAATCTAACTATGAGACAATTGCTATTAATGGCCATATTATGGCTAGCCATCACTTTTACAGGATATGCCCAAACATTGCCCAATGCAAGTTTTGAAACTTGGACAACATCGCAAAGTGGATTGTATGAACAACCATCGGGCAACTACTGGACGTCATTAAACCCCCTGCGCGACCTTGGCGGGCCTGTTACTGTTGAGAAAGTTACCGATGCCTGCGAGGGTACGTATGCGGCTAAGCTCACTACAAAAAATTTCACTTCGTTATTGGTTTCCGGCCTATTGGCATCGGGTACATTTAACCAAAGCAACCTGCTAAACCCGTTGCTGTTTGGGCAGCCTTTTACCATCCGCCCTACCAATTTTACGGGCTGTTTTAAGTTTAGCCCCGTTAGTGGCGATTCGTGCGCATTAGTAGCATGGGCATCTAAATGGAACCCGCAAACTAACCAACGCGATACCGTAGGCACTGCTACACTTATTGTTGATACTGCTGTAGCTGATTATACAACATACAACATTCCGTTTAACTACCTTACCCAAGATACGCCCGATACCTTAACGCTGGTATTCTCATCTAGTGCTGATGGGCAAAACAACAACGGCCAGGAGGGTACTGCTTTGTGGGTTGACAATGTGGCTATTGATATTGCCAATGGCATTAGCCTGCCTATGATGGGCGAAGCTATTGTTAAATGCTACCCTAATCCTTTTGCTGATAAATTAACTATTGAAATCACCAATTTTAAAGGCGAAGCTACCTTTACCCTCATTTCTGCCGAAGGCAAATTTTTAGGAATACAAAAATTAGAGGGCGAACGTACCCAACTATCAATGTCTATTTTGCCTTGCGGCAATTATTCCTATATAATTAGCAGCAACGGCAAAACCATATATTGGGGAACGTTAACCAACGGCCAATAATGAAAGCGCTAGTAACAGGGCTTTGTATGCTGCTTTGCGCAGGGTTGTTACAAGCCCAGTTTACCTATGGCCTAAAAGCAGGTACTAATTTTGGCGGTCCGCTGGGTAATATAGAAGGAACGGGAAAACCTTTTCCGGGCGTGGATGCAGCCATAGAAATAGGCTACCGGTTTACACCTAAAAGCAGCGTAGCTATCAACATACTTTACTCTTTTTATGCCGCTGACTATAGCCAGGTTTCCAAAGGCGACTCTACCGTTTTTGTTACTGTTGGCAGCCAACAGGTGCCTGTAACCACCACTTATACCAACAAAGTAAATGGTAAGCTGCGGTTGCATTACCTAAACATACCCATTTGGTATAGGTACAATGTAAACAAGCGGATGGTTATTGACGCAGGGCCGGTGTTTAGTTACCTGTTTGCCGGTAGCGACAAAGGCAGCAACGATGTGGTTTTTGTTAAGAATGGCATCTTTAACCAAAAAGTAGCCTTTAACAACTTTGCCGACCTAAATAAAATAGATATTGCCCTTAGCCTAGGCGGCAGCTATACTACTAACTATGGGTTAAATATTGGCGTGTTTGCCTTACGGGGCTTTCGCAGCCTTTACAAGCCCGGCTTTTTTAGCGCACGCGGGGTTAAAGAGGCTAAATTGTACAATACTTTTATGCACCTTACTATAGGCTACACTTTTGGAAAACGAGGAGAAAAATAAAGTTGCAGTAGTTACAGGCGCAGGAAAAGGCATAGGCCGCGCCATTGCTAAAGCGTTAGCTAAAAGCGGGTACACCGTTATTGCCTGTGCGCGCACGTTGGAAGACCTTCAATCATTACAAACAGAAACCCCTGGCATACAAATTTTTACAGCCGATTTAGGCACAATGGAAGGCGTAGGCTCGCTAATAGTATTTGTTGCCAATGCTTGCAGCGGCGCACCCGATGTAATTGTAAATAATGTTGGCCTGTATAAGTTAGATAACATGCTGCAAACTAATGCCGCTGTATTTAACGAGTTGATGCAGGTAAACTACTGGGCGGGCTACCGTTTAACGTTGCCATTCTTAAAACCGATGGTAGAACGTGGCAGCGGGCATATCTTCAATATATGTTCGTTAGCGTCTATAGAGGCTAAGGATTACGCTGCATCATATTCTATAACCAAACATGCGCAGTTGGGTTTTAGCCGCAACCTGGCCAACGATTTAAAGGCTACCGGCATAAAAGTAACAGCAATACTTCCGGGCAATGTTGATACTCCCTCGTGGGACGGATATGATGGTGACCGCAGCACCTTTCTTCAACCCGAAGCCATTGCTAATGTGGTGTTGGAACAATTGGTGAAGGGTGATCAGGAAGTAGTAATTAGAGACAATACAAGTCACTAATAAAAATAAGCCCCG
>JANOCJ010000302.1:0-5617 GCA_031412115.1 Flavobacteriales bacterium | reverse complement strand
TATAAAAGTTGTAGACTTATGGAAAGAAAATAAGGGGACGTTAATTGAAATTTCTGAATTAAATGATGATTGGCATATAAAAACGATAGAATCTCTTTATAATAACTTGGAAATATTAATTCCACCTTTAGAGAGTAATGTGTTTTCGCTTTACCTATTTGATGCTAATAACCCTTCAAGATTTGGCAAGGTTGTTTCAACAGTTTTTGATGATTTTGATTATAAACTAATTGCTAATGTTAAAGAAGATAAATCAGTATTAATAAGGGTTTATCGAAACGAACTTGATCTTAAAGATCTTGAACAATTAGGCTTCTTTGATAATACTAAACTCAACCAAGAGCAGTATAGTAAATCAACATTTATAAAAGGTTTTTTTGAATATAAAACTACCCTGTCTGCACTGATGGTAGGGTTTAAAAAAAATGATTCAAATAATAATCTTGACAAAATTGGCCCATTTTCTTTTACTTTTTTCTTTATGAAACGAGGAGGAGGACAAGAAGAGAAGGATGCAGAAATTGGAAGATATCCTTATAAATCAGTCAACTATAGAGATAGAAGTAGTTGGTTGAATAAGTTTGGGGGCATAAAAATATTTAGGGATAATTTCAGAGTAAGGCCTTATGGTGAGGTTGGCAGCAATTCTTGGGATTGGCTTGAATTAGGTAGAGATGCTTTGGGAAATCCAACAGTTACAAGGCCTGGATATAAAGTCAGGCCACAACAAGTTTATGGAATTGTAAATATATCTCGGGTTGGTAATATAAATTTTGATGATAAATCAAGCCGAGAAGGTATTCAAGAAAATGAAGCGTTTGTCCTTTTCAAAGAAATTATTAAATCTATAATCGGAGTTTACGAAAACGACAGGAATCAAATTATGATGTCGTTGAAGAAAATATATGACGAAAAAAACGTACCTCAACCCCCACATCGGTAAGGTCTTTAACAATTTTGTTGGATAAGCTGATGCTACCAAACACATCAAATATTAATATAATCTGTAGGCCTTGTTGGGCCTTTTCTTTTAGTAGAGTAATAAAATCATGGGTGCGTTGGGTATCGGCCGTAAAAATATACATCTCAATATGTATAGATTTTTTGGCCTGCTGCATACGCGAGTACATTGCCGTCCATGCGGCTTCCGAATCAGGATACAAGCGAAATGTCATGCAGTAATTTTTGAGAAATATACTTACAAAACCAATAGTAGGTAGTAAAGGTTTAGTTTTTGATGTATTTACCTCACCCCATGCCCCCTCTCCCCGTCCGAATGGATGAATCCTTTCATCCGGGCGGGCTAAAAGAGAGGAGGTTAGTATGAGGTAAACAGGGAGAGTAAACAAGCCCTGCAAATACTTAACAATCAGCCCAATATTATCAACAACAAAAACAGCTAACCATCTGATTATCAGCTTTGCTATTTTTTACTACCTTTGCGCCATATAAAATGAATAAATTTAAATCTTTAGGATTGTCTGACTCAATTGTCAAGACAATCGAGTCACTTGGCTACGAAAAGCCAACCCCCGTTCAAGAACAAGCAATTCCCGTATTATTACAAGGCCCTACCGATATGGTGTGCCTTTCGCAAACCGGGACAGGCAAAACCGCAACTTTTGGGTTGCCGTTAATTGAACTTGCAGATGCAAGCGAGCGTAACACGCAAGCTTTAATTCTTGCCCCTACCCGCGAGCTGTGTATGCAAATTACCAGCGACCTTACCATTTATTGCAAAGGCAATAAACCCTTAAACATTGTTCCTATTTATGGCGGTGCCAGCATTACCGAACAAATTAAACAAGTACGCCGTGGCGCACACATTATTGTTGCCACACCCGGCCGCTTAATGGACATGATGAACCGTAAAGCTGTAGACATTAGCGCTGTTGGTTTTGTGGTGCTTGATGAGGCCGACGAAATGCTTAACATGGGCTTTAAAGAGGATATTGATTTTATCCTTTCGCACACGCCTAAAAAGAAAAACATTTGGTTATTCTCGGCTACTATGCCTACAGAGATACAACGTATTTCTGCTCGCTACATGACCGACCCATTTGAAATTTCGGTAGGTAACAAAAACACCGGCAACGTAAACATTGAACACCAGTATATGCTGGTTGACGAAAAGTACCGTTACGATGCCCTTAAGCGTGTTATTGACTGCAACCCCGACTTGTTTGGTGTAGTATTTTGCCGCACCAAGGCCGATACGCAGGATGTTGCCGAAAAACTAATGCGCGACGGCTATAACGCCGATGCATTGCACGGCGACTTATCGCAAGGCCAGCGCGACAAGGTAATGAAGGCTTTTAAAGCCAAAACATTACAGTTGTTGGTAGCTACTGACGTTGCCGCCCGTGGTATTGACGTTAGCAACATTACCCACGTATTGCACCTTAACCTGCCCGACGAGATGGAGTATTACACCCACCGTAGCGGCCGTACAGGCCGTGCCGGTAAAACGGGTGTATCTATTGCCATTGTTACCAAACGCGAGCTGCACAAAATACGTGCTATTGAGAAAAAAGTAAGTGCCAAATTTGAGCATAAACTGGTACCAACAGGCCAAGAAGTGTGCGAACGCCGCTTGCTTGAGCTTGTTCACCGCTTGCATGAGGTTGAAATTTCGGAGAAAGAGATTGCGCATTTCCTTCCGGCTGTATTGGCTGAATTGGAAGACTTGAGCAAAGAGGAAATAATCAGGCGTTTTACATCATTAGAGTTTAACCGCTACTTTGATTACTACCGTGGTGCACCCGACCTTAACCGTAAACCGGATAAAACGGAAGAGCGTGGTAGCGAGCGTAACAGCCGCAACGACGATGCCGACTTTGACCGTATGTTTATGAGCATTGGTAAAATGGAAGGCTTGGATAATGGTAAATTATTAGGCCTTATTTGCGAGCGTGCCAATGTGCCTAAAAAAGCTGTAGGCCGCATTACCGTAAAAGGTGCTTACTCGTTCTTCGAGACTGACGTTAAATATTCTGACGCTGTTAAAGATGCCTTGCATGGCTTTGATTACAAAGGCCGCCGCATACGTATCGAAATTGAAAACAAAGCGGCAGCAAAAGCCAATAAAAAGAAACGTTACTAGTATAACATTACCCCATTTTATAAAGGGCTGTAGCATTTGCTGCGGCCCTTTTTTTGTATGAAAAATTCCTTCCGCTTTACGTTAAAAAATCAGAAGCACTAATTCTCTCACAATATAAAATGCCATAACGGCTGCCAGGCACAATTTTATAACGATGGTTAGCACTGTGCCTATAAAAGTGCCTATACCGGCCTTAAATGCCTCGTTGTGAGAGCGCCCAGCATAATACTCGCCTATAATGGCACCTAAAATTATGCCGGCTATCATACCTATAGGGGTAAAAAATGTGCCTACAACCATACCAATAATACTGCCCCAAGCCCCTTGTTTGCTGGCGCCAAAACGCTTACCTACCCAAATGGGCAGCAAGTAATCAAACACCAAAACAAGCGCATTAAGTATGGCAAAAACCCACAATGTGGTGGCCGAAAAGCACCTAAACTGCCACTGCATAAGCAACATACCCACATAAACCAATGGTGGCCCAGGCCCCGGAAAAACCGAACCAAACAAGCCGCCAATGGCAAGCAAAGTGGCTACTATGGCAACTATTATCTCCATCTGTTTACCTAATGTAAGATATTAAAAGAGGCTGTTTAATATTTACCCCCTTGCTAGGGTAACTTTCTCAAACATAAACGGTATAATTGTGGTAAGGTTATTATCCAACCAATTTATATGAAAGTATTCATCAAGTTTAGTATAGTGCTGTTGGCCATTGTGCTGCTTAGTTCATCATTTGCATTTTCTCAAACCCAAACTGCTATTTCGTGGAAACCGCAGCGTGCTACGTTGCTGGCAAAATCAACCGTATTGATGGTTGAATATGCCCCCGATGGTGCTAAAAAGGGCTACCAGCGCAAATACAAGTTGTTTGATATTGCCCTTGGCAAGGTATTGCTAGAGCTTGATGGGCGCGACTATTATGGCCGCGGTAGCCGCATGGTTGTTATTGATAATACCCACATTGCTATTTACGATGTAAACGCCACCACGCCTGTTCAAGTAGCTAAATTTAAAGCGTCTGAACTATCAAACGCAGCTATTGATAATTTTGAAATTATTGGCCTGTCGAGCATTGGCAACCCTATTTTTAGGCAAACAGGTGCTGAAAGCGCTAGCTATTACCTATACAACATTGCTACCCGTGGCGTACGCAAACTTGGCCACCCCGAAGAGTTGTATAAAAGTACTTTTGTAGCCCAAACCGGGTTGTTTGACTATATGAAGGAGAGCAAAACCAAACACCTTTGCTACAGCTACAACCCAGAGACTGACCTTGTAGCACAAACCGGCACGTTGGATAGCGTTTCATCAAAAAACATATACCGTATACAATTATCAAAAGGGGGCAGCTTTGCCATTTATGGCTGCTGTTTGGTATATGATATGAAGAATGGAAAGGTTATGTACTCGCTACCCGTTAGCAACGAGGATATGGACTGGACCGGCAACAAAATGAGTTACAGCGGCACCCGCGTACTATCAGGCTTTAGTGCTAAAGGCGATAGTGTAATTGTAATAAAGAAAATGAAAGAAAATATGCAGGCCGACGAAAAGGTGCAGGTAGAAATTTACAGCACCATTAACGATGCGCCGGTAAAATCATTCTTCATATTTCATAAAGGCGATGTGTTGGTAGATGCCGACATCCCTTCGGGCTGGGCGGCATTTATGGGCAACGGCAAGGTAAAAGTAGTACACCTTACTACCCGCACCACCGTGCGCGAATTCTCACTCCTAACGCCAGATATAGCTCCGGCCAGTGGTGCATTGCCTGTAAAAAACACCAGCACTTCTGCTAATTAAAACTCAACAATAATACCTATTGTAGGCAGTATTAAACCTGCTGTGCTGGGTACACTATTGGCTACATAGCGCGTTGTTCCATTTTGATCTATATAGGTATATTTAGTTCCGTTGCTATCTTGCTTAGGTGTTAAGCGCGGGGCTTGTTGTGCCTTGTAGTTCAACACATTTTGAATATCTAAATACAGGTTTAACGTCCACTTTTTAAAGTACCATAGCTTATCAACCCTAATATCAAGCTGGTTGAAGGATTGCAGGCGCTGGCTGTTTAGCTGAGTAATATCCAATATAGCTTGGTTGTTTACATCCCACGCCGCTTGTATAAGCGACGCGGTGCTGTCTGTAGGCGTATATGGCGCGCCACCTACTAAGCGAAAGCGTACACCCGCTACCCAGCCATGTTTAAAGTTTTTGCCTGCTGTTAGGCTAAGTAAAAAGCGGTTGTCCCAAGCTGATGGTTTGTAATTGCCATTTTTGTCGGTAAACTCGCTACGAACGTATGTTAATGACAAGATGCCATAAAACCCTTTGGTAATTTTTTGCTGTGCCAAAAGTTCCACACCATAGCTACGGCCTTTTGATGTTGGCGTAACGGGCGTATTACCTATCACACCAAAATCGGCACCTAGGTTAGCTAACGATACAGAGTCTTTCAACACAAACGGATAGTTGGCATAGGTTTTATAAAAACCCTCAACGGTAATT
>JANOCJ010000301.1:0-9808 GCA_031412115.1 Flavobacteriales bacterium | reverse complement strand
TTTTGTTTTCAATTTCTTTTTTGCGAAAGATAAACATCAACCCACCTGCTATGGCTAATGATACTATTGCCATGTACCACTGGCTGCCAATGCCGGTAGTTTCGGGGTTTAAAATACTATTAGTTTTATCCCAGCCAAAATAGCGTGTTAATACGCCAAAAGTATTGTTTACCGCATGGCCTACAATAGGCACCCACAGTGTGCGGCTATACAAAAACATATAGCCCAACACCACACCCATTAACATACGGGGTATAAAACCATAAAACTGAAAATGCGAGGCACTAAAAACCGCTGCGGCAAGCCATACCCCCTGGTGTGGGTTTTTAAGCATTTGCGTAAACGTTTTTTGAAATATACCGCGAAAAACAAACTCCTCTGCAATGGCGGGTACAATGCCTATTACCACAATCATAAACAGTAGGCTTTTTAGGGTTGGCATGTCTAAAAACAGGCTTGTCAATTGGCCGTTAGCCTCTTCCTGCTCTTTCATAAATTCGCCGGTTTTACCCAGCAATGCCGGAAAGTCAACCATGTTGTTCAACCAAAAACTAAAATTGATAAATGGAATTAATGAGAGCATTAATATACCGGCCAATACATAGCTAATTGGCAACGCCCTGTTGTATAAATTTAATTCGGCGCCAACATCAACATTAACCAAACGGGCAAAAAATATTGCGGGCATAAGCAAGCCAAATAACTGCGATAATACCTGTATTACCTTTAAACTACGCAACACATCTGGCGATTGGGCCGCTTGTTGCATTATCTCTTTACTGTCTCCTGAAAAAACAAAATGAAAAAATTTTTCGGCTATTAGGCCGCCAATCATAGCGCCAAAAGCCATAGACATAAACACCAATGCAAGGAATAAAAACAAGCGGGTAAGCGGGTGTACATGCTGCAAAGGGGCAAATTGTTCCATAAATGGCTATTTTTTCGTATTTTTGTGTTATATAATGGGTGTAAAGATAGGAAATATAGAGCTTAGCGAGTTTCCGCTGTTGTTAGCTCCGATGGAAGATGTGAGTGATCCGCCATTTCGTGCCGTATGCAAAGCCAACGGTGCCGATTTGATGTATACAGAATTTATCTCATCGGAGGGGTTGATACGCGATGCCGCCAAGAGTGTACAAAAGCTTGATATTTTTGAATATGAGCGCCCTATTGGTATACAGCTTTTTGGGTCGGATATTGATTCGATGCGCGAAGCCGGCCGTATTGCCGACCAGGCAGGACCCGATTTAATTGACATTAACTACGGCTGCCCTGTTAAGCAAGTTGCTTGCAAAGGCGCCGGCGCTGCATTACTGCAAGATATTCCGAAGATGGTGTCTATGACATCGGAAATAGTAAAAATCGCCACCCGCCCTGTTACTGTTAAAACCCGTTTGGGTTGGGATGATACCACCAAGAATATAATGGAGGTAGCCGAGCGTTTGCAAGATATTGGTATTGCAGCCCTATCTATACACGGCCGCACCCGCGCCCAAATGTATAAAGGCCCGGCCGATTGGACGCTTATTGGCGAAGTGAAAAATAACCCGCGTATAACCATACCTATTTTTGGTAATGGTGATATTAATACCCCCGAAAAAGCTCTGGAATATAAAAATCGTTACGGGGTAGATGGCTTAATGATAGGCCGCGGCAGCATTGGCTACCCGTGGATATTTAATGAGATAAAACATTTTATGAAAACCGGGCAGCATTTGCCTAAACCCGAAATGGCCGATAGGCTTGCCGTTTGCCGCATGCACCTTGAACGGTCGATTGAATGGAAAGGCGCGGTATTGGGTATTTTAGAAATGCGCCGCCACTATACCAATTACTTTAAAGGCTTGCCAAACTTTAAAGAACACCGCATGAAACTGGTTACCCTAAACAGCTTTGACGAAGTAATGGAGGTACTGGCCGAAATTGAATCGGTGTATAGCGAATACGAAAACGTGTAGGACTGTTTTCTGTACTCTTTCTCCACACTCTTTTTAAATTACTGTAAATTGAAAATCCCGGTAACAAAAGCTACCGGGATTTGCGCTGGCTTAATTTCCAACTTTTAATTAATTACCAGGCGCTTAATAACTTTACCTGTTGGGGTATTTACTTCAAAGAAATAAACGCCTGCAGGCTGTTTGCTTAAATCAACCGAAATTAGTTTTTGGTCTTCGGCAAACTTATCGGCGCTAAATATTTTAGCCCCTGTCATGTTGTATACATTCAGTTTTAGCTCTTCGCTTTTGTTGCGGCCTACATTTAGTTTAAACACACCGTTTGATGGGTTTGGGTATATGCCTATTGTTGTTGCAGCATCTTCGTTAAGCGATGTTACAACAGGTGTAGCAGGCACACGTTTAAAATAGCCTTGGTTAAATGCCGGCAAACCATTGTATACCGAACGGCCAAGGTCTTGCGATAGCGGGCCATAAAGCAATTCAGTGCCAATAGTATCAGCATTGGTAATCATACCAAGGGTTGTAGATTGTGCGTTGGCAATGTAAATAATACCGTCGTAGCCCAATTGTAAAGCAGTAGGGTAGGTGTTGTTAGGCGGTATTAATGAGTGTTTAGATGATACCACTTCGTTATAGGTAGGTTTCGAAATATCAAACTGGTGAATGAAGTTTTGGTCAACACCTTGCGTGGTAACATACATACGGTTGCTGTATGACGAAAACTCTAAACCGTAGCAGCCACTCATGTTATTAATAGTGTTAACGTTGCTTACAACGCCTGTGTTTAAGTCAAAATTTGCATACTCTACCTTGTTTTGAAACGGCATAGTGCGGGCAATTTTATTTCCGTCCGGCGAAAATTTCATACAGCCTTTGCCGCCAAGGTTATCAATATTACCGGCATGAGAAATAACCGGAACAATATCTTCAGGATATTGAATGCCTGTAAGTTTAATAGCAATGTATTCGTCGGTTTGGTAACCATGCGCAACTACCCATACGTCGCCATTGTCATCAAATACCGCAGTTAATTTTTCTTCAACAGGGCCGTGTATGGCTATGTTTTTATGCATTGGGTCAACTTGGCCAAGGTGGCTAAAAGCCGCAATGTCAACTAAGGTATAACGCAAGCTGTCATCGCCATTTGCACCTGTAGTAAATACAAATATAAAATGGGGCAGCGCCGGCATTTTAATCATTAATGTGCCTTGCGATGAGTTTGAGCTACCCATAATATTGTCGCCGTTGGTTACTACCAAATGCTTGCCATTCCAAATAGTTTGGCCATTTGAGTATATTTTTAGTTCGCCATCGGGCTCGCTGTAGCTGGTGCAGGTGCCGTCAGATACAAGTACCCCGTCTTCCATTATATAAGGGGTCTCTTTAATATTAAGGCCCGAGCGGTTGCCCAAGTACCAGTTGGCAGCCTGGCTTTGTGCCGAGGCATTGTTAACGGCAAGTACCGTTAGTACAAATAATAGCACATAGGCTATTATATGCTCTTTTTTTGTGTGAGTAATCATTGTTTTCATTTGTTGGGGGTTGGTTTAATATTAACGATGTAAAAATACCGTGTGCTTTATAGCCTGCTCTTAATAGTACATAGCTATTGCTACACCTGTAAGAATTTGGTCTAATAAAAAACCACAAATGCTGAAAAGCCTTGATTTGTTGGTGTTTAGCAATTTGCAATTGTTCAACTTTATAATGTAAGGTTTGTTAGTTATGGATTATTATTGCAAACGTTTTAGTAAGAAAATTATACTACATGAAAATTTGGAGCACCGATTTTAGTCCTGCCGACCTGAACAATGGATCAGAAAATAACATGACAGGCCATTTGGGAATTGAATTTACCGAAGCAGGAGATGATTATTTGGTTGCCCGTATGCCGGTAGACAATCGCACTAAACAGCCTGCGGGTTTGCTACACGGTGGCGCATCGGTAGTGCTGGCTGAAACGTTGGGCAGCGTAGCATCGCACTTGGTAATAGATTTAGAAGATTATTATGCTGTAGGGCTTGATATTAATGCCAACCACCTGCGTGGCGTTACCGACGGCTATGTTAAAGGCATTGCCAAACCTATACATATAGGTGGTAGCACCCACGTATGGGAAATTAAAATTTATAACGAGCATGAGCAAATGACCTGCATTAGCCGCTTAACTATGGCCGTATTAAAAATTAGGAAATGAAGAAATTAAAGAATGAAGAAATGATCTTCCCCTTATTTTTTAATTTTTTAGCTCTTTAATTCTTTAATTCAAGAAGTTCCGTATCTATCAAATCAAGTATGTTGCTGTCGGCATCCATATCAAACTTGCGGGCATATAGTGCAGGCGAGTTTTTGAGTATCTCAAAATCGGCAGTTTTATATACCGCCGGATGTGTAAGGTCGTCAGGGCGCCATTCTATTTGGCGCAGGTAGTTGTTTTCGCACTTATCCCGGTATGGAGAGTCCATTAGCATAGTTTGAAAATACATCTCATCGGGTATAAGGGTGTATTTAAAAAAGTGGCGCAGTTTTTTATCGCTATAGTGGCGTTTAACAATGTAGGCAGCACAAGCGTTAGTAACTGTCCACCATGTTTTGCCTCCAAACAATTCAAACTCGGTAGGTAATTTTCGGCGGCGGGGTAATATGCGGCTCCAAAAAAGCAATTTTATTTCCGTACTTAAGCTCCCTTGGTTACGGTAGTTTTTAGCATTAAGTAAAAACGTTTTTAGTGTGGTAACAAGCGGGTGCATAATCAACCGCTCCGTTTGCAGTTCGGGTATAGAGCGTACTATGCCGTTAATTTTAAAATGGTGGCGTTCTACCCTATAAATTTGTTTGTGTTTGCCCCAAGGATGGTTTTCATATTCAGGGGTACCCGGTTTAGGAACCAGCGGAAAAAACTCGGTAAACTCCTTGCCGTTGTTTTCTTCAAAAAAGCGGTTAATGTATTGGTTCGATTTTATGGGATAATCCTGCCCGCTAATAATGTTTACATAATCAAAAGCAAGGTTGTGTTTTAGCAAATACTCAACCCCGTTTACAATGCCCTGCACAATACCAAAGCTATTGTGGGTGCCATCTTCGCGCTTGCAAAAAAATACGTTGGTGTAGTTTTTGCTTTTTATAGATGATTGCATAGCCTCGTAAAACCCAGCCTCACTTGTTTTGCTAACGTGCAATACAAAGGTAGCACCGGCATATTGCAACCTATTAATTAGGCGCATTACCTGCGGGGCATTTTTGTGGGCTGTAATTACGTATGCCAGTTTCATTGTGCCGCAAAGTTATTTTGCTATAGCATATCATAAACACAGTAAACTATATTTTTTATACAGGTTTAGTTAAATTGCACTACTATGAAACCTCATGTAACACTACGCCCTATTACGCTTGACGATGCTGAAACCATAGCCACATTGGGCAACAATAAGTTAATAGCCAATAATATGCGCAATGTTTTTCCGCACCCTTATACATTAGATAATGCTATTGGCTTTGTAAATAACCTGCCTAACCTAAGCCCGGGCCGCGTATTTGCCATTGTGGCCGATGGTGTACAAGTGGGTTGCATTGGCATCTTTCCTAAAGATGATATTTATAAAATGAATGCCGAGGTAGGCTATTGGGTGGGCGAACCCTTTTGGGGTAAAGGCATTGCTACGCAGGCGCTAAAACTAATAATAGAATATGGTTTCAATACCTTAGCCATAAACCGTATTTATGCCAGTGTATTTGCCCCTAACAAAGCATCGGCTAAGGTGTTAGAAAAGGCAGGCTTTGTTTACGAAGGCACCCAACGCCAATCGGTTTACAAAAACGATGAGTATTTGGATGAATTATTTTATTCGCTGCTACGCAATAAGTAAATCAAACGCACAGTTAGTTTAAAGGAGGAAAGACTTTTAGCCTCTCTCCTTTAGGATAGGGGTTGGGGTGAGGTTAAATTTCTTAATATTGCCGTCTCTAAAATTTAGGTTATGCTTGATAAAAATGGTATTGCCAAACGCATTGCACAAGAGCTTAAAAACGGCATGTACGTTAACTTAGGCATTGGCATTCCTACGCTGGTAGCCAACTATATACCCAATGGGATGGATGTGGTATTGCAAAGTGAGAACGGCTTGTTGGGCATGGGCCCCTTTCCGTTTGAGGGCGATGAAGACCCCGATTGGATTAATGCCGGCAAGCAAACCGTTACCGCTATTGCAGGCGCATCGTTATTTAGCAGCGCCGAAAGTTTTGCCATGATACGCGGCGGCCATGTTGATTTAACCGTACTGGGCGCTATGGAAGTATCGGAAAAAGGCGATATAGCCAACTGGAAGATACCCGGCAAAATGGTAAAAGGCATGGGCGGCGCTATGGATTTGGTAGCATCGGCCAAGCATATAATTGTGGCTATGCAACACGTAAACAAAGCGGGCGAGAGCAAACTATTGCCAAACTGTGCATTGCCAATAACAGGCGTAAACTGCGTTAAACGCATAGTAACTGAATTGGCGGTGGTAGATGTTACCCCCGAAGGCTTTAAGCTGGTAGAACGTGCCCCGGGCATATCTGTTGAACATATAGTAAAGTCAACCGCTGCTAATTTGATAGTAGAAGGTGATATACCTGAAATGGTGCTGTAAGTGGAGCTACAAAACCAACGATACATTATAACCGGCGGTCCCGGTTTTGGCAAAACATCCATCATACATAGGCTTGAAGCGCTTGGACATGAGGTTTGCCACGAAAATTCGCGCGAGATAATTAAAGAGCAGCTGGATACCGGCGGCAATATTTTGCCGTGGAATGATGTGATTAAGTTTACTGAAATAGTGGTTGAAAAACGCATACACGCCTATAACGAAAACCACTTAGGCAAGCCTGTGTTTTTTGACCGTGGCATACCCGATGCGCTGGCCTTTTTATACCGTCAGGAACTGGAGGTAAAAGACCATCTGCGCGCTGCTGCCCGCAACCATAAGTATAACCCCATTGTATTTGTAACGCCACCCTGGCATACCATTTTTAAAAATGATAACGAGCGCCGCGAAACCTTTGACGAAAGCTCGCTTATCCACTCTTTTATAACGCAAACGTATTCTGATTTAGGATATAAGCTCATTGATATTCCTCCGGGAGAAATTGATGAACGGGTAGCGTTTGTGTTGCATACAGTAGCTAAACTAACCTACTGATAAACGACTAAAAGTGTGGGCTTTTTTTTTAGCCTATTTATTATATCTTTGAGTTTATTATGATTCGGTCTATGAAATTAAAATTATTCTTTGCAGGGTTATTTATTACTGCATGCAGCGCTTTTGCTTATTCGCAAACACTTAATTTGGCCGGTGCCCGTCCTGTATTTCCTGTTGCACAAAATGCTGTTGCGGGAGAGTTTATTATTTGGCTTAAAGCAGGCGCAGGCATCAATAATGTTTTGGCTGAATTGAATGCTAAGGCTTACTATCAAGGAAATAAATTTACTGTTGAGCAAAAATTAGGAGTAGATTACAATTTATATCTACTGAAATTTAGTGATGATCCTGACCATGTTATAACAGATTATACTGTTATCAATACCATTCCTCAAGACCCCATTTATTTATTAAATGAAAATGATGGCATAGCCATTGCCCAACCCAACCATTACGTGCAGCTAAGGGCTACTACGCCTAATGATGCATCATTTGCACCACAGCAATGGTCGTTAAACAATACCGGGCAAACCGGGGGTACTGTTGACGCCGATATTGATGCACCCGAGGCTTGGGATATTACCACCGGTGGTGTTACCGTTGCCGGCGATACTATTGTAGTTGCCGTAATTGATGGCGGTTTTCAAATTAACCACCCCGATTTGGTGCAGAATATTTTTATTAACCGTAACGAAATTCCCGGTAATAATATTGATGATGATAACAACGGATACGTTGATGATGTAAACGGTTGGGATGCTTACGGAAATGACGGTGGGCTGCCATCAGACCAGCATGGAACCCACGTATCGGGCACGGTAGGTGCAAAGGGTAATAATACTATTGGCGTTAGCGGCGTAAGCTGGAATGTAAAAGTAATGACCATTGCAGGCTCGTCGGGCAACGAGGCAACCGTTGTTGCCGCCTATGCTTATGCGGCTAAAATGCGCAAGCTTTACAACCAAACCAATGGCCTAAAGGGTGCTTATGTTGTAGCTACCAACTCATCGTTCGGGGTAGATTTAGGCGACCCAGGCGATTACCCAATATGGTGTAATTTTTACGATTCGTTGGGCGCTGTGGGCGTGTTAAGTGCCGGGGCTACTGCCAATGCCAATTATAATGTAGATACCCAAGGCGATATACCTACGGCTTGTGTAAGCAACTTTTTAATTTCAGTTACCAACACTACCAATACCGATGGCAAAAACAACAGTTGCGGCTATGGTGCTACAACTATCGATTTGGGCTCGCCCGGTACTAATGTATACTCTACTGTAACAGGTAGCGGCTATCAAAATTTAACAGGCACATCAATGGCTACGCCACATGTTGCCGGTGCCGTAGGCTTAATGTATGCTGCCGCCTGCCCTGAGTTAATTGCTGCCAGCAAAGCAACGCCGGGTGCAGTAGCTACGCAAATGAAACAGTATTTGCTTGATGGTACCGACCCTATTGCATCTATGGCCAATATTACCGTTACCGGTGGCCGCTTAAATGTATACAACGCACTACTAAATGTACAAACCTACCCTTGCGATCCTAACGCCCCGCCAACAGCGGCATTTAGCGGCAACAATGTTTCGGGTTGCCCAACGCTTAGTGTTACCTTTAACAACAATTCATCGTTTAATGCGGAGACCTACCAATGGAGTTTTCCCGGTGGCGTGCCTTCCCAATCAACCAACGAAGAGCCAACAGTAACCTATGGCCAACTAGGCCAATACAATGTTGAACTGATTGCTACCAACCAATTTGGTGCCGATACTATTGTACTAACTAACTATGTAGATGTAAACCTTAATGGTATAGTAACAGTGTATACCGAAGATTTTGAAACCGCCAGTTTAACCACCAATGGCTGGTCAACCGTAAACCCCGATAATGAAAACACATGGGAACTGGCCACTGTAGCAGGCTCAACCCCGGGCAGCAAAGCAGCCAGAATAAATATTTTTCAAAACCAAAGTAATGTTGGGCAGCGCGACGGGTTAGTATCTCCCTTGTACGATTTTAGCAACAACACCAATTTTGAAATGTATTTTGAATATGCACACCGCCGCCGTGTTACAACCGTGCGCGATTCATTAATTATATATGTTTCAACCGATGGGGGGCAAACGTTCCCTTCCCGCATATTTGCAAGGGCTGAGAATGGGCAAGGTAGTTTTGCTACCGCCGGTACTACCACACAAAATTTCACCCCCGCTAATACTGACGACTGGTGTATGACAGGTAATGTTGGTGTACAAGGTTGCTTTACGCTTGACTTAGGGCAGTTTGACGGCCAACCCAATGTAAAGTTGAAGTTTGAAGCCTATAACAGCGGAGGCAATAACATCTACATTGATAATGTTAAAATTACGGCCAATTGTGCTGCTCCTGTTGCTTCTCCTCCGGTATCGCAATTTGCTGGCAACGCAGGTGTTTGTTTAAAAGATACTGTGCAGTTTACCGACCTTAGCCAAAACGTACCCACCCAATGGGCATGGACATTTGAAGGAGGTAACCCGGCCACATCAAACCTGCAAAACCCGCTGGTAACCTATGATGTAGCAGGGCAGTACGATGTTACCTTAATTACCCAAAATACAGAAGGAAGCGATACGCTTGTAATACCTAATTACATTACTGTTTATGGCTTACCTGCTGTGCCAACCGTAACAC
>JANOCJ010000300.1:0-7252 GCA_031412115.1 Flavobacteriales bacterium | reverse complement strand
GCACCAAAGAGGTTGAAGAGGATTTTCCGGACAACTTAAAGCGCGAAGAAATTCCGTTATACCTATGCGAGCATAAAGCCGCCGCCTTTAATGATGAACTGGCCGAAGATGAACTAATAATTACTGCCGATACAATAGTGTGGGTAAACCATAAAGTGCTTAACAAGCCTGCCGATAAGATAGAAGCCGTTGAAATGCTGACGGAACTATCGGGCACTATGCACGAAGTGTATACAGGAGTTTGCTTACTTACTAAGCATAAAAAGCGCGTATTTTTTGATAAAACAGAAGTGTATTTTAAAGATTTATCTGCCGACGAAATTGCATTTTACATTGATAAATACAGCCCCTACGACAAGGCAGGTGCTTATGGTGCGCAAGAGTGGATTGGCTACATAGCAATTGATAAAATTGTAGGCTCGTACTTTAACGTAATGGGCCTGCCCGTGCATAAATTATATGAACAATTAAGGCAGTTTTAATATATTTAACTGAGAACTGGCAACTGAGAACTAGATGAAGATATACACCAAAACAGGCGACAAAGGGCAAACATCATTGTTTGGCGGCGAGCGTGTGCCTAAGCACCACTTGCGTATTGAAAGCTACGGCACAGTTGATGAACTTAACAGTTTTATTGGCTTAGTGCGCGACCAAAAAGTTGATGAGCGCAGCTACGATACACTCATTGAAATACAAGACCGCCTGTTTACCCTTGGCTCTATGCTTGCTACGCCCGATGATAAAGGCGGCAAAATAAAAATACCCAAACTGGCGGAGGGCGATATTGAATTTTTAGAGAAAGAAATTGATGCAATGAATGAGCAGTTGCCCCCCTTAAAATCGTTTGTATTGCCCGGGGGGCATACTACCGTTTCGTATTGCCATATATGCCGAACCGTGTGCCGCAGGGCCGAGCGCTTGGTTACCGCACTGGTCGAGAATGAACCCGTAGATGAATTAGTGGTAAAATACCTTAACCGATTATCAGATTACCTGTTTACGTTGGCACGTAAATTATCTTCAGACCTTAATGCAAACGAGGTGGAGTGGAAGCCGCGTATGTAATACCCTATAGCCTAATTGTAAGACACCACAAATGGGTCAGACAGGCGTTGGTCGTTAACAAATGTAGGGTCGGTAAAGGTGCGTAAAAAGTCTATCAAACCTTGTTTTTCTTCTACAGTTAATCCCAACTTTTTAGCTTTTACCGGGCCTAACGCATTTACTTGCGCCAGCATAAATCCGTCTTCGTTAAAAAATTGGTCGCTGGCCATCGATTCATTCATGCTTTGTATAATACCCATTAAAAACGGGTTGCCTGATATAGCATCAAAATCGCGCAATTTTAGTGAAAGGTTAGGATGGGGTTTTACACCGTTGTCATAAAATTCAATAACCTCCATAAGCGTTTTAAAGCGGCCATCGTGCATATAAGGTGCCGTTAGTGCAACATTGCGCAAGCCGGGTATAAGAAACAAGCCCTCATCGGCAGTAAGGCCTGTGCGCGCGCCTTCGCCTTGGTCGGCATATACCATATCAAGGCCTGTATTGGTGCCTACGCTGGTTATAGTATTGGTATTTCCATTAGGTTGAGATTCGCCATACGTATGGCCAAAATTGCCCGAGCCGCCCCCATTGGTTATGCGGTGGCAGCTGTTGCAGCGCCCTTTACCCATAAAAGTTCTAAAGCCTAAGTTTTCGCTGGCCCCAAGGCCGGGAATTAGCTCTTGTTGAGAGCTTAACCCATCGGCAGTAAGTAGGTCAAATTTTGAACCGTTGCTGCGCAGTATGCGAATAAAGTCAGATAGGGCAATACCTATCTTATCTTGTGTTACAGCAGTGCTACCAAAGGCTGCCTGAAACAATGCCGGGTAATATTCAATAGATGCCAGTTTTGCAGGCAACAGGTTAATCTGCTCAAAGCCCATTTCAATATGGTCTTGTATGGGCATAAATACTAACTGGCGAACAGAGTCGGCGCGGCCATCCCAAAACAGGCGATGCACCTGGTTTATATTTTGAATAGGGGGAGAGTTGCGTTTAGCAACAAAATCTTGAAAGCCTTTACTTTTGGTTACATTATCAGCAAAAGCAAACTGTTGCTTGTGGCAACTGCCGCAGGATACTGCATTGTTGCGAGATAAAGCCACATCGTAAAACAATACACGGCCCAATGCTATGCGGCTGTTGGTTGTGGTAATGTTTTCCGCATCGTTGGCCTTTGCAATTAAGTCCGTATAATCCTGTGCAAGCGCGGCGCTGTTAAGCGTACGTTGCTTAGCCATATTATCTTTAGGGCTGCAATTGGTTAACGAGAATGTTAAGGCAAATACTGCAAATAGGGCAGGAAATACTATTCTGGCAGTTTTCATTCTGTTTAGGTTTTACAATTTAAAATATAAAGTTAACATAAATACTGGTAGGCAGGTTAATAAGCAAATTTACTTCGGTGCTTTTATCTTTAAAATTTGTCCCCGTAAAACCGCCATTAAAGCTTTGGCGTACAATTTGATTTGCCGATAGGCCTAACGACATTTCAGTGCCTACACTCAACCATTGGTTTATACGGTAGTTATAACCCCCAACCCACGAGAGGCCATAGCCGGTGCTGTATTGCAAGTCTGACGAGTTGGAAACATCTTCTGTTGTTTTGCCACGTTCGTATTTAAAAGCCACATCGGCACCGGTATATAAAATATGGTGTTTGCCAAGGTACTTTTGCCTCTCAAACCCTACACGCGCGGCAACGGTAATACGGCGTGTGCCCACCGGAAAAAATTCGCCCTGGGCTGAACGGGCAGAGAAGTTAAGCCCGGTGCGCAGCGCCCAACCGCGAGAATCAACCACTTTTAAACCCAAAATAAAGTTGGCAAAAGTTAAACTTTGGTCTAGTAAACTAGAGGTATTAAAGGGCAGAAAATTCTTTACAAAGCTAGATACATCAACGCCCAGCTCAGTGCGCCTTATAGGGTATATATGCGTTATAGGCGTTTTGTTTTTTTGATATTTAGCCAAAATACTGTCACCCGGCATTTCGGCAAAAGCTATAACAGGTACTAGTAAAATAAGCGTAAGTAGTACATTTTTCAAGGTCATGGTAAGTATAACGCCAAAGCGGGCTGTTTTAGTATAATTACCCCAATGATAGCAAAAATTAATACAACACCCTAAAGCGCACGGTGTTATCAATCTTCTTCAAATCCTGAATAACCGATTCGTCATACTCTTGGTCAATATCAACAATAAGGTAACCAATGCTGCCTTTGGTTTTAAGGTATTGGCCTGTAATGTTGATTTTTTTGGCCCAAAGCAGCGTATTTATCTGCGCCAGCATACCCGGTTTGTTTTGATGTATGTGTATTAGCCTATGGGCAGAAAATTGGGGCGGCAGCACTAAGTTAGGCAAGCTTGCGCAGCCTTGGGTATAGCCTTTATTTATATAGTCAATCAATTTTTGAGCAAGGGTAGGGGCGGTAGTGGCTGAAAAAACAGCAATACCATGCCTGCCGCAAAAGGCAGTATCAATGCCGGTTTTATTTTTGCCCAAAATGCCTATCGCCATTAGGCGGCCCATTTTTTCAAGCGCTGTTTTATCAATGCTAAACCCATCCGGAATTAGCAATACGCCCGTTTTTTCCAGCTTGGCAATGGCTGGCATTTTTTTATGTTGGATGTATGAAAAACCTTCGGTAGCAAAGGGTTCTTTCAACTGTTCATCATCAACCAACGATGCTATTTCAATACGGTTTTTGGGGTACGATACTGATGCTTTTATGCCGTGAGAAAATAATACTTCATCCAGGTTGGGCGCTACATGGTCAGCATTATCAACTGCGCTGGCGCGCTCAATATTTTCGGTAAACGCAATAAAACGGCTGGCGCCGCCTTGTTTCATTAAAAAGTCAGAGTAGCCGTCGCCAATGGCAATTACTTCGCCTTGAAGTTTCAAGGCTTTCATTTGGGCTATTTTGCCGTTGTGTTTAGCCAGGTGGTTTTTCTTGTCAAAACCCGTAATCTCCCCTTTTTTATTCCATACAAAGGTATTGGCAAAAACCCGTTCGGGCTTAATGCCATATTTGGCTACAATAGGGTCTATAAACTCTTTAAACCCTGCCGATACCACATAAATACGTTCGGCATTATCCAGAAAAAATTTTTTGTTGCGTTGTATAGAAGGCGACACTTTTTTGCTCAACCTTTTTACCAGTTCGGGCAGGTGCTTTTTGTTGGCTTTAAGTAAATCAACCCTAAGTGCTAACGATTGGGTAAAACTAATTTTGCCATCAACTCCTTGGTTGGTTATTTCCTCTATCTGCTTTATTATACCATCCTTTTCAGGGCTGCCGGCCAGCGATATGGCTGCCAGTTCTTCCAGAGCTTCAACACTGGTTAAGGTGCTATCAAAATCAAAAACAAAAATTTTATTTTTTGGCATTTATCAGTTTAATATAATGGGGATGGATGTGGTAGCAACGTTATAGTAGGCATCGCGCACGGTAACAAGTATGGTGTAGTTGCCAGCGGGTAGCGTGTTGGTATAAAATACTTCATCTACCGGGTACGATACATCGTTTAGGTATTTACTTTTTTGCCCTTTGGTAGCGGTGGTGCTGTCTTTTAATTCAACTACATAATACACCACTTTTGATGCATCGGTAATTACTGCCGATACATTCAGGCTATCGCTATAAGTAGTATTTAGTAAGGGCGCTGTTACATTTATTGCCGGAAGGGTGCTTTCGCCATTGTTTTGTATGGCAAACAAAACGGTATCTCGGATTGATTCTAACCCGGCCTCATCTACACACGAAAGTACGGCACGGTAACTGCCCGATATTATGCTATCGCCAACGGGTATTTTAAGCAGTTTACTATCGGCAGATGTGGAAATATTATCAACCCAAATTAAAGTAAAGGGTTTTACAACTGCCGAGTCGTTACTATCGTAAGCGCCGGTAAAGCTAATTTCCAACCGGTATTGAAACAGGTTTTTATTATCGGTAAAATTGAGTTGAAAAGGAATGGTATCGGTAAACGTGCCGCCTGTTGGGCTTACAATTTCGGCCATGGGTTTGTCATCATCGTTCAAATCCTTTCGGCAAGCCGATAGCATTGTGATGCACATTACTAATATTAACCAACCTTTTAGCATAGCGCAAATATAACTTACCTCGTCCCTTTTATGTTTACCAAACGGGGTTGGGTTAAGGTTATTACATTTTTGTTTTAACCTTGTCCCAACGTTTAAGCTGCCAGTGCGATGTGCCTGTGCAAATGTGGTTGCCTTGGGTATCGTGTACTTTTACAATACAGTCAACATATACAAAGTCTGCCGTTTCAAGCGGTGTTATAATGTTTTCATTTATCCATTCATCCGTTGCCGAATATTCGGCATACGCATCGGCTTTGCCCTGATAGAAATATTCCATCTTAAGCTCCTTCATTATCAGGCGGTACTTTTTAGCATCTACCCGGCTCATTAGTGTTGTGCCGGCGGTAAATTCAGACAAGGCTGCCAAACCACAGGCGTGCAAGCCCTTTACATGGTTAAGGTTGCGGCGTATGTAGGGGAAGCGTGCTTTTACCGAGGTATTGGTTATCTCTACAATTTTTACTTTGTGCGGTGCATTAAAAGGTATGCCGCGCAAAAATAAAAAGTTCAATATCCATAAGCCCCTTTTCGACTTTTTGGCGTTGTTAATGAGTTGCTTTACGTCCATGTTTTGATGGTTTTAAAACGCTAATGTAAAAATAAAAAAGGTATGCAAGCATACTAATTAGTAAAAGTCCTTTCCGCCTCAGGCGGAGAAAGGGTTGGGATAAAATAAAAAAGCCCCCTGAATTTCTTCAAGGGGCTTTTGTGGTGGTTAGACCTAGGCTTTATTGTTTAAATAGTTTAACCGAAGTGTTGTGTGAGTTGCTTTGGATGCGTACAAAATACACACCGGCAGCAAGGCCTTGCGTTGGCAATACAATTTTATTAATGCCTTTGGTAGCCTCTTGGTTTACAGTGCCAATTACTTTGCCTTGTATGTCCAATATAGTATAGCTGGTTTGTTCGTTATTTGGGTTATCAGTCCACACTTCAAACTGGCCGTTGGTATTAGTAAAGGCATTTACAACAGCAAACTCAGTAGTGTTAAACATAACAGGTACTATGTTTGAGTATGCAAATTGCCCATCAAAATCGGTTTGTTTTAAGCGGTAGTAGGATAGGCCTGTGTAAGGCTGCTCATCAACTGCTTCGTAGCTAAGCATAGTGTTGCTGTTGCCTGCACCATCAACTACAGCTACCGGTTCAAAGTCAACCGCATTGCGGCTGCGTTCAATGGTAAAGTAGTCGTTGTTTGTTTCGGTTGCTGTTACCCAATCCAAATCAACATGGTCATTGTTTACAGGTGTAGCTGTAAAATCAATAAGGGTAATAGGCAGTGGCTCGTTAGCCTCGCCACCGGTAAACCATGAGAATGAACTTAAGGTATTAACAGACGACATAACTTTAGTTGTAGTATTTAATCCGCCATGCTCGTCAAACCAATTGTTTCGTGTTTTTACCAGCCTCATTGAAGTTTCAGAACCTGCATAAGTACCTAAAAGGGCAGGGTCGTAGTTAAGGTTGGCAGCATAAGCAAAACCGCTACCGCCTGCTGCTGTTATTTCGTAAACAAAGTTTGCTTTATTGGTTGCGCCATAAGCAGTACCTACGCTGCCGGGGTCGTTGCCAGAGTAGTAAACCATACTAACCGATGTAGGGGCAGAACCTGAAGCTTGCCAGTTTACAGAGCCAATAGTGCGGCCTGCAAAGGTAAAGGTATTGGTAGTGCTTACGCCTGTTACCGTTTGGGTAAGTGTGTATGGTGCAACACTGGCCGAAAACTCATCGGCACCAATATCAACACCGTAACCGTAGGTAGTGGTGCGGCTAGTACCGCCTAAGTCTGAACTTAAATTGCCCACTTGCGAACCCGCAACACCTTTGCCATTTACAAACCAAGCGGCTTGGTTATCGGTTTTAATTGTTAAATCGCCTGTTGATGTAGCATTAAACATATCAGAAGCCAATACTTGTGTAGCGCTTGATGATGTTGCTGCAATTACCGACCATGAGTTACCATCGCCACCTGATGTGGTTAGCCAGTTTGCAAATGAACGGTTACCACCGGAAGTTCCTATCCAACGGCCAATCATGTTAGCATCGCGCGCAGCCAGGAAGTTGTAGCTTGAGTTCCATCCCGTAGCAGCATCGGCA
>JANOCJ010000299.1:0-3322 GCA_031412115.1 Flavobacteriales bacterium | reverse complement strand
GGGGGTATTATCGCCACCATTGGGCCAGTTGCTGCTTAGTTTTTCTTTGGTAGAATATTCGCCGGGGTGCTGCACACATAAAAACAGCGTTTTATGGTCGGGGCTAAAGTACGGGCCTGTCAACTCACAGTCTACCGGGCCTGATGCTACACGCATTACCTTGCCCGCATCAGCGCCACTAAAGGGTACATAAAACAGGCTATTGTTGCCAAAGCCTTTATAATTTTCATCGCTGGCTATTTCTTTTCCGCCCATGTCTGATGTAAACCACAGGTTGCCTTTTTTATCAAAAGCCATATTATCGGGGCAGGCAAAGCCCATCTCTTTACCACCGGCTAAAAACACTGAGTGGGTAAAGGTAAGGCCATCTCGCCCCGCAGTTTCGGTCAATTTTAAAATAGAGCCGTGATAATTTCCTTTGGGTTTATTGTTGGTACAGGCTACTAATACATTACCTGTAAGTGGGTCTATCTCAATATCCTCAGGTCGGTCTAGCTTAGTACCACCAACCAGTTCAGCTGATTTTCGCGTATGTATCAATACCTCTGTTTGCGATGCAAAAGTGCTTTTTAGCAAGGGCTGTTTTTCAATATCCAATGAAACCCACTCGCCCGTTCCATCGGCATTCATTTTGGCAACGTAAAGCGTACCCGTTTCTAAGCTATTGGGTTTGTCTGCTATAAATTTATACAGGCATTCATCGTTGTGGTCGTCGCCGGTATACACTACACAGCGCCCATCGGGCAAGGCTTCGGTAGTGGCAGCCTCGTGCGCTATACGGCCTAGCGAAATTAGTTTTTTGGCTACTCCGGTAAAGGGGTTAACCTCTACCACCCAACCGTAATGCCAAGGGCTGTGGCTGTAAAAATTCTCCCAACCATATACCGTTTCGCTGCGGGTAACTTCGCCTTTGTGGTTTATTTCTCCCCAAAAATCATCGTAATTTTCTTCGCATGTTAAAACCGTTCCCCAAGGGGTAACGCCACCGGCGCAGTTAGCCAAGGTGCCAACAGCCTTGGTATGCCCGGCAATAGGCACGGGCCATGCAAAAGGTATTTCGGTTAATGCCGTAAGGCGGCGGTTCATAGGGTCGCTGGCTACATATTTCCACTTTTTCTCTTTTTTATCAAAGCGTATGCGCACCAAGCTACCGCCTACCGAATACATTTCAGCATCAACCTGCTCCTTGGTTTTGGGTATGCCTGCTTTTTTATCGTAATTACTTACAAAAAACGGGTTGGTATATTCGTGGTTTACCCATAGCATACCATCGTGCTTGTTACCGTCAATAGGGAAAAACGCCAAATAATCGTTGTTGAAACCAAAGGTAACAGCCCCATCAATTTTATCGCCCCACGATAGTAATACATCGTACTTAAATCCTTCGGGCAAAACCAAATCATCAGTATAAGTGGCGGGTAGTGGTTTAAAAGGAATTTTATCGCCCCCAAGCAACAACATTTCTGTTGCCGATGTGCCTGTTACTTTTAAAAACGGGGCCATAGTAGCGGCCAAAAGGCCTGTGCGGCCCATAAACTTTACAAAATCTCTGCGTGATTGCATGTACCAATAAATAAAATTCCCACTACATTGTTTTAGTGGATTTGTAATTTAAAAAGCCCAAAGTTAACCCATTAACGCATCGAGCGCAGGGCCGCTAATACCAATTACCGAGCATTTGGGCATAGTGTTGCCCCCGTCGGGCCAGTTGCTGGTGTATTTGCCATTTTTGCCCGATGTTTCGCCGGGGTGTTGTACGCTCAGAAAAAGGGTTTTAAAATCGGGCGAAAAAGCCGGGCCGGTAAACTCACACTCCATTGGGCCCGATGCTACAACGCAACGGCTTGCCTGCGTTTTCGCCACTCATGGGTACATAAAACAAGCTGTTATTGCCATAGCCTGCATAGGTAGGATCGCCGGTGTTAAGGGCCGTGCCACTAATATCTGTTGTAAACCAAAGGTTGCCTTTTTTATCAAATGCAATATTATCGGGCGATGAAAAACCGGTTTCTTTGCCGCCGGTTAAAAACACTTCGCTTTTCAATTTTAATGAGCCGCGCTCCTCTTCAGTAATGCGGATAATAGTGCCGTGATAATTGCCTTTGGGGTTGTTGTTGGTAAGGGTTACAAAAACATCGTTGGTAATAGGGTCAATTTCAATATCCTCGGGGCGGTCTAATTTTGAGCCCCCAACCAAATGGGCCGCTTTGCGGCAATACAACAATACCTCGGTTTGCGATTTAAAATTTTTCTTCAGTACGTCCTGCTTTTCAATATCCAGGCTAATCCATTCGCCTTTTTCAAAATTGGCAACATACAGCGTACCTTTTTCTATAGAGCCGGGCTTATCTGAAATAAATTTATATAAGCATTCATCATTCGCATCATCGCCGGTGTATACAACACAACGCCCATCGTTAGCCAATGCGGGCGCGGCAGCCTCGTGAGCAAAACGCCCCAACGAAACCAGTTTTTTCGATTTTCCTGTAAACGGGTCAACCTCTACCACCCAGCCATAATGCAAGGCGCTGTAGTTGTAATATTTTTCCCATTGTAGGTGACCGGGCGTTGTTTTGCCGTTTTCATCTATCTCGCCCCAAAAGCCATCATATCCTTCTTCGCAAGTTAGCAGGGTGTTCCACGGGGTAACGCCCCCGGCGCAATTGCCCATAGTGCCAATAGCTACAGTGCTGCCATCAATAGGCTCGTGCCAAGCAAAGGGTATAGGGGTTTTGGCCGATAGGCGGCGGTTAAATTTATCGTTAGCAACCTGCTCCCACTTATTGGTTTTTGTGTTTAATTTAATACGCACCAACGCACCGCCAACCGAAAGCATTTCGGCCTCTACCTGCTCTTTTGTTTTGGGCGATTTTCCATCGTAGTTGGCAACTAAATAAGGGTCGGTACCCTCGTGGTTTACCCATAGAACCCCATCTAAATTATTACCGTTGATAGGAAAAAAGGCTGTATAATCATTACCAAAGCCAAAGGTTTCGGTGGCATTTATTTTATCGCCCCACGATACTATTACATGGTAGTTAAACCCTTCGGGCAATACTACATCATCCTTCATGGTAATGGGCAGCGGGGTAAACGGCAGACCGGCTGTACTATTAAACATAGCCATAGCCGATGCGCCTGTTACTTTTAAAAACGGTGCTACTGTAGCGGCCAAAAGGCCTGTGCGGCCCATAAATTTTACAAAATCCCTGCGTGATTGCATTTTTCTAATTGTATCTAAACAAAAGTAACACCAATTAGTGTGCGTAATGTTAAATTAATCTTATCCCCGCTCCTTATACCACCCCGTTACTCCTTTGAC
>JANOCJ010000298.1:0-3786 GCA_031412115.1 Flavobacteriales bacterium | reverse complement strand
GAGGGGTGACTTATTCCATTATTTTTACTACAGACAGGCGCGCCCGTCCGAATGGATGAAGTCATTCATCCGGGCAGGCCTACGACGCTGAATAAGCCTTGTTAAATATCCCCCTCATTGAGGGGGTGCCAAGCGGAGCGCAGGCGGGGGAGGTTTTGGCGGCATAGCCGGGGTACTCCCCGTCCGAATGGATACCCATTTATCCGGGCGGGCCTCACAGAGGGAGATATTAATATGCAAAAGCCCCAACCCTTTGCAGGATTGAGGCTTTTATATTTCCAAATAATGATTTTAATTTTTCATTATTCGTTTTTCATTATTCATTAATTATTGTCCCATTGCTTTCATGTACTCTTCCATAGTCATGGCTTTCCATTTACCGGCAGGGGCTTCAAAACGGCTTTTGTCAACCGTTTCTTTACTTACTTCGGTAACTGTCATAACCATAGTAATATCGCCAATTTGCGATTTTTTAATAATGGTGTATTCCATAACCATACCTGTAATACTTGGGTATGGTTTGTTCCAGCTTGCGCTTGCTGGGCGGGTAAGTTCGGGGCAAAACCAAATTTCGCCCTCTTCGCCGTCTTTGTATTTAACGGTAGCTTTTTTGCAGGTATAACCGGCTATTACTTTAGTTTCGGTAGTTACGGTAACGGTAGCTTCATTTTCGCGGGCTACTTCTTTCTTAGCTTCGGCATCGCTTTTAGTAATAACCGCACCGCCTGTAGGCATGTAAACTTTAGTTTCTTTCTTTTTAGCGTCAGAAATGATGATGGTTTTACCCATTGCGCCGGGCTGCTCTATGCAGGTTTTGTCGCCTTTAAAGTAGGTAACCATTTCTTTAGGCAACATAGCCAAAATGCCGGGGTTGTCAAAATCGGGGTAGCTAATTTTGCTAACAATACGGCCTTCAGCAAACGTTTGTGCGTTTAGGCTAAGAGCCGTTAAAACAGTAAATAATGCGAGTGTTATTTTTTTCATTTTTATTGTGGTTTGCTATTTAAGTTGCTATGATGATTTGAAGGTTAAAAAGTTACAGCCCCATGCGGAATTTATATGCTTTCAAAGTGTTTACCATTAAGCCCGCAATAGTAGTTAAGCCCACACCGCCCGGTACGGGGGTTATATAGCTGCTTTTAGGTGCTACGTTTGCAAAGTCAACATCGCCTTTTAGGGCATAGCCTTTGGGGTTTGTAGCATCATCTACACGGGTTAGGCCTACGTCAATAATTATCACACCATCCTTTACCATATCAGCCTTCAAAAATTCGGGGCGGCCAAGGGCGGCAACAATAATATCGGCCTGGCGGGTAATATCGGCCAAGTTTTGTGTTTTGCTATGGCATACAGTAACGGTGCAGTTGCCGGGTTGCGCATTGCGTTGCATCAACAAGCCCATAGGCATGCCCACAATGTTACTTCGGCCTATAACTACGCAGTGTTTACCACTGGTGTTGATGTTGTATTTTTCTAACATTAAGGTAATGCCGTAAGGGGTGGCAGGAATGAACGTAGGCAAATTCAATGCCATTTTACCAATATTCACCGGGTGAAAGCCATCAACATCCTTTGCAGGGCTTACCGCTTCTATTACTTTCTGCTCATTAATATGTTTGGGTAAGGGTAGTTGCACCAGCAAACCATCAATATCGTCAGTATTATTTATTTCATCAATGGCAGCTAATAGTTCATTTTCGGACACTGTGGCCTCCATGCGTATAAGGGTAGATTTGATACCCAGTTGTCCGCAGGTTTTTATTTTAGATGCAACGTATGTTTCGCTGGCGCCGTTGTTACCTACCAAAATGCACACCAAATGGGGTGCGCGATGGCCTTTGGCAACAAGCTGTTCAACTTCTGCTTTTACTTCTTCTTTTATTTGGGCCGATGCCCATTTGCCGTCTAATAGTGTCAATGGAATTGGGTGTGTTTTGGGCTGCAAATATAGGTAAATGCTACTTATAAAATAATGCTAACTTGACTAGCCAAAACACGGTATACTGTGATGAACATTTCATTAAACAACTGGTTGTCATTCGTTAAAACAGGTTGGGCTTAAGCGTTCAGGTTTTAAAAAGTATCTTTGGTTTTAGTTAAAAATTTGCATGAAACAGATTATACATTTTATATACATACTCACCACCCTTACTAGCCCCGTATTTGGGCAAAATGTAAACCCCTGCAATGCCAATACATTTTGGGCTGTTTGTAACGATACTATTTATGAATATGAGCTTGGTATAGATACGGTTATACCTACAGGCAATATACTTGCTGAAGTGCATACCAATAGCTTGGCAATTGGCTACAACCTAAATAACCAAGGGCCCGGCACTACGTTTTATGCTACCAATGGAACAACGCAACCCAAATTTTACAACGGACAAGATTGGGTTAATGCTGCCCCCCTATTGCAAACAGGCAGCTTAGCCAACCCGGGGGCGTATAAAAATTATTGCTATTATTACTACTACCGCAGCGGCAAGGCCAGTGTTTTGCGCTACACCGGTAGCGCATTTGATACTGTTTATCAATTTCCGCAAGGCAAAGATGCGCTGGGCGATTTAGTTGTTGACACCCTTGGCAATGCTATTGTTTTTACCCATGTATTGGCTAACCCTTTTGCACCATCAGATAGTATTTTAATTGTTTCCCCGCAAGGTGGGGTAATTAAAAAATATCCCTTTGTGTTTGATTTATACAACAATTATGGTGCATTTTATTTAAACAATACGGTGTATTTAGGATTGGGCGCTGCAAACACAACAAACCCCAACACGCTAATACCTATAACACTAACAGAAACAACAGCTACAGCGGGCAATGCCATTGCCATGCCAGATAGCCTTTTTAAAGATTTAGCGGCCTGCAACGGGGGCTTATTTACTGGTATAGCAGAGCTAAATAAATCAGTTAGCTTAGAAATATATCCCAATCCAGCTACATATAATATTACCATTAACTGGGAATATACTACTAATAAAATAGGTAATTTATTTGTATTTGACACTAGTGGGAAGCAAATTTTATCTGCTGATAAAATAAGCCCGCGCTACATCCTATCTACCCAAAATATGGCAAATGGGTTGTATTTTATACAGGTGGTTTTTGAGGAAAATGTATCAAACAAAAAGTTAATTGTGCAGCATTAGTTGGCAGTTCATAGTTGACGGTTTACAGATATTTTTTCAATAAAAAAGCCCCAAATTGGGGCTTTAATTTTTTATACTAATAATTTTTACTGACAACTGCGAACTGCCAACCGCGAACTAAAAACTATTTCCGCATTCCCGGCATTGAGCGCATCATGCGCGCCATAGCGTTTTTGTCAGTCATCATGCGCATCATTTTACGCGTATCTTCAAACTGTTTTAGCAGTTGGTTTACTTCCTGAATATTAGTGCCACTGCCTTTGGCAATGCGTTGCTTGCGACGGCCATCAATTACATCGGGGTTTTGGCGTTCCTGCGGGGTCATAGAGCGAATGATAGCTTCTATACCTTTAAATGAATCGTCGTTAATATCCACATCTTTCAATGCTTTGCCAACGCCGGGTATCATGCCCACCAAATCCTTCATGCTGCCCATTTTTTTAATCTGCTGCAGCTGGTTTAAAAAGTCATCAAAGTTGAACTGATTTTTGGCAATTTTCTTTTGCAGCTTGCGGGCCTCTTCGGCATCAAACTGCTCTTGCGCACGTTCTACCAGCGACACAATGTCGCCCATGCCCAAAATACGGTCGGCCATACGGGTGGGGTAAAAAACGTCAATGCCGTCTACCTT
>JANOCJ010000297.1:0-14471 GCA_031412115.1 Flavobacteriales bacterium | reverse complement strand
GGGGCTTGGCAATGGCCGTATTTTTCATTAGCAAACGGGTATAATCCATACACTTCAGAAAAATAATCGAGCAGCAACGCAGTAGAATCTATCCTTGCTTTATTATTGATGATGTTTTGCGGCACATTGTAAATGTAATTTTGTATTAAAATAGAATCACTGCCAACAGGATGTGCATAGATGCTATAATCCTGATAATTGGCAACACTAGATGAGATTAGGTAGTAATCTATAGGGTAGCGCGATTTCCACTCAAATCTGTGCCTGTTATTGGGCATGGGCGTAATGTTTTGCAATACCCCGTTTGAGCCTGCCATAAGGTCGTTATCTACTGTCAGCCATACATCGCACGAATCAATTTTGTCAGTAAGCACCTGCTTGCAGGGCCACCAACCATCGGCGCTGTACGATTCGCTAAGTGTAGCGGCAGCTGTTACACCGTAAGTAGGCGATGTATTAACAATAATACCCTCTTGCGCATAGCCTGAGTATGTAATTTCGACTGTAAAAATATCGCCAAGGTTTAAAGGTGTTCCTAATGTTGCGGAAACGGTAACCCCATCGTTTACTACAGTTTGGGCCACGCCATTTATTTTAAGCGAAGACACCTGCATATCCAAAAGCTCGCATACAAAGCGGTTAAATGGCGCTTGAACAACCTGGGCTATTGTGGTTGCCGTACCTACAACGGCCGTTGTATTATCCGTCATGTATAAGTCCAGTTTCTGGTACTTTACATCGTATTTATTTTCATCAACATCGGCAATAGTTGTTGTTGATTTTGCTTGCGGAAATTGTGTTTTAGCTTTTGAGCAAAAATTGTGTGGGGTCTGGCCTTTGGCAACAAAAGCCAAAAGAGTGATAAAAACGAGAGCGGAAAATTTCATTAAATAGTATTTACACAAATATAGCTATAAAGCTGCAATTGCTACTCGGGCTGCACTATCCTGTAATTATTATAATTCAATGCCTTTCTTCCGTTTATAGTTATTGGTTTGTAAACATTAACACCTGCGGGGCGTATCATCATTTCGTCGGTATAGGTTTTATAGCCCACCATCTTCTCGGCCGGTATTAGTAGTGTTGTGGTGCCGTTGTAAAAACGGGGCTTAAATGTATACTCGTAAAAATTCCAGTTTTCATAAATACAATAAGGTTCCCGCGTATTAACACAATCAAGCCAATTTAGATTATTCCCGAGGCTATCTCCTTGTTCTATGGCAAATAAAAACCCGTTGCGGGCATCTTCTACATTATAATGCCAAAAGCTAAAAACGTACTCTTTAGCTGTATCTAGTTTTAAATACATTTTATGATAGATAATACGGTAGGCATCACCACTTTCAAAAGCACCGGCACCGCTGTATATTTTTTTCGATTTAAAGGTATCAAGCGGCCAATAGTAAAAGCCTGCTGTATCAGGTTTATCAAAGTAAAAGCCTTTGTAATAAACCATTGCGTTGCATTTGTTTTCAAATGCAATTAGTGAATCATTAGCGGCCTTTTTCCAATCTAAATTAAAGGTATATGCAAGCAGGCTATACATACCCGATGAAACAATAGGCGTAGCATGTTCCAGTACCTCGTATTGCTGCGTGGCATGAATTTTTTCATCAGCATACAGCACTAAAAAATCTTTTTTATTTGGCAGATAAGGTTCCATTTGTTTTTTATCAAATGGCGGTGCAAAAAACTGAAAGCCCATTTCAGCTTCGCTAGATGGGGTGCGCGCTGCCGATGATGCTAATAAAGGGATGCCTGTATGGTATGAAAATGCAAAAGAAAATACGGTAGACTTATCGGTACCCGGCAAACCGTAATTCTCTGCCCCTATTCTAAAATACGGAATGGATAAAGCAGCCTGGTATTTATCCTGCCACTTAAAATTGGCAAAGGCGCCGTAGTTTTTCTTAAAAATATCCTCTTTAAAAAAATTCTCGCCCACCGGTATCCACGATTTTATGGAGTAATGGTAAATGTACCCTTCGGTTGCAAATACAAGCGCTGCAGCTATAATTATGGCATTGCCTGCAATGGTGATTTTTCCTTTAGCTATAAAGTATTGGCGGTAGCCATAAAAAGCCCATACCGCATATACTGTAGCTGCATAATAAAACGGCCATGCAAAGCGCCCTAACGAGCGAAACTGCCGTAAATAGGGAATTTGTTGTGAAAATTTTGCCAACGTATCATTTAAACTAAATGGCAGTGCCATAGCCAGCAATAGCAATAAAACCGTGGGCCCAAAAGCTAATTTTATTGCCATGGGCAGATTTTTGCCCAGCTCTCTTCTGCGCCCTGTAAGTAGTTTTTTAATAATTGTACCAACTGCTATGAGTAGGGCAACGTTTGCCACAATACCAATGTATGAACTACCCTCCCAGGTATTAATTTCAGGCGGACCAACAATAGGTTCTACGTAGCGGTATAAGTATTGAAACGCAGGTAAAAACACTGTTTTAACAGATGCTACAAAATCGAAAAAACCTCCCGGGTTTTCCGGCCTGCCGGGGTGTATATCAACCGCTTTGTTATACAGCATTATTAGCAATACCGGTGCTACAACCTGGCATGCAGCCATAGCAGTAGCTTTAAAATCAACTTTCCAACCCGGCTTAATAACCAAATAATGTAGTGCAAATACGCCTGCTAAAAAAAAGGTTTGCGCAGGTAAATAATAAGGGTGCACCATGGCCCAAAAAACACCATTCAGCACCAACAGCAATGTATATAAATACTTATTGCTACCCTCTTCAAAATACTTAATAAGCCAATACCAAACCAGCGGAAAGAAACAGGTGTAGGTTAGCGTCATATGCCCGCATAGCCTAAAAAACTGCGGCGAAATAACTTCAATTAAAGAAGCAAAAACACATGAATATAAATCTGGTAAATTGCACTTTCGCAAAATTTATATACCAGCCAAGCAGTTAGTAAAAACGAAAAAATAATGAGCGCATTGTATAGGCCTATGCTATAGTACTCAACAGCCGGAAACACTTCGCAAACTGCCTTTACAATATTAGCAATAGCCGGTTGCCCATCGGTATAAATATAGGTTTGCCCAAAAGGGTAATTCATACCCTGCAACTGGTGGTACGATGTATCGTATTTTATATGATAGGCATATACATAGTATGCCTTAGCGCCATCGCCGGTAGATGAAAACAAGTATTGGTTGGGGGTGAATATAAATTTGCTGTAAAAAAACAGCAAAAAACAGAATGTGATGCCTACGGCTACTAATGCACCTTTAAAGCGGCTGCGCATTATCCTGCCCATCCGTCCCTATCTAAACTGCGGTATTGAATGGCTTCGGCCAAATGGTCGGTTGCTATGTTCTCGCTATTGTCCAAATCGGCAATGGTGCGCGATACTTTTAAAATACGGTCGTACGCCCTTGCCGAAAGGCCCATACGTTCCATAGCAGTATTCAGCAACTGTTTGCCCGCCTCATCAATTTGGCAGTAGGCGCGTATTTGCTTGGCTCCCATTTGGGCATTGCAATGCACTTCGGTTTCTTCAAAGCGTTTTATCTGAATGTCGCGCGCAGTAACAACACGCTCCCGTATATCCTCGCTCTTTTCAGAGGTACGGTTAGCGCTAAGTTCTTTAAAAGGTACGGGGGTAACTTCTATATGCAGGTCAATACGGTCGAGCAAAGGGCCACTGATGCGGCTTAAATATTTTTGTACTATACCCGGCGAGCAGGTGCATTCTTTATCAGGGTGATTGTAGTAGCCACAAGGACAAGGGTTCATGCTGGCAACCAGCATAAAGCTGGCTTGGTATTCAACCGAAAATTTAGCACGCGATATGGTTACCACCCTGTCTTCCAGCGGCTGGCGCAAAACTTCAAGCACCTGTCGTTTGTACTCAGGCAACTCATCTAAAAACAACACCCCATTATGCGCTAATGATATCTCGCCGGGTTGTGGCACCGCGCCGCCGCCCACAAGTGCAACATCGCTTACCGTATGGTGTGGCGACCGAAACGGGCGGGTAGAAAGCAACGAAGCATTTTTGCCCAACTTGCCCGATACCGAATAGATTTTGGTTGTTTCCAGCGCTTCGTGCAAACTCATAGGCGGCAAAATGGTAGGCAGGCGTTTAGCCAACATGGTTTTACCTGCGCCGGGTGGGCCAATCATAATAACATTGTGGCCACCGGCAGCGGCAATTTCCATTGCACGCTTAATATTCTCCTGGCCTTTTACATCAGCAAAATCGGCCTCGTAAGGTTGCTTATTAGCCAAAAATTCTTCGCGGGTGTTTACTATGGTTGGCGGTATCTCCTTTTCATCGTTCAAAAAGGCAATAACATCTTTTAAATTCTCAACTCCAATAACCTCCAACTCGCTAACAATAGCCGCTTCGCGGGCATTTTGCAGGGGTAGAATAGCGCCTTTAAAACCCTCTTTTCGGGCCTGAATTGCAATAGGCAAAACACCTTTTATCGGCTTTAGCGTACCGTCAAGCGACAGTTCGCCCATAATAATATACTTGTCAATATGGTCGGGTTTTACCTGTTCGGTAGATGCTAGGATGCCTATGGCTATTGTTAAATCGTACGATGAGCCTTCTTTACGAATATCGGCCGGGGCCATATTAATAACATAGCTTTTGCCCGGTATGCGGCAGCCCGACTCTTTTACTGCGGTGTAAATACGCGACTGGCTTTCTTTAATGGCACTATCGGGTAAGCCAACAAGGCTGAATTTAGCGCCGGGGGTATTGTTTACTTCTACAGTAATAGTGGTGGCATTTATTCCGTATACGGCGCTGCCGTAGGTTTTAACTAGCATGGTCTATATCGTGGCTAAAAGGTAGTATATGGGCAAATTTATTTAATCGGGGCATACCATTTAAACATTGCCCAATTTTTAGTGTTAAAAAACTAGGCAATAGCAGTATATTCGTTAAATATATAAATTTTAAAGCATGAAAACATTTGTACTTACGCTGGCAGCATTTTGCATTACTACTTTTACCTTTGGGCAAAGTGCTAATTTTCATAGCTTTTCTGCCGCTACCATTGAGGGCGATACCATTAGCATGAGCCAATTTTATGGCAAAAAAATATTGGTAGTAAATACGGCCAGCTTTTGCAGTTTTACGCCGCAGTTTGGCCTGCTAGAGCAACTTTACACCGATTACAGCCAGTATAATTTTTTAATTCTGGGCTTTCCGTGCAATGATTTTGGCAACCAAGACCCGCATGGCGACTCTACCATAGCTGATTTTTGCCACAGTAATTACAATGTCACCTTTCAAATGATGTCGAAGGTATATGTTGTTACAGGCGATACATCGGATATATACAAATGGCTGCAAAGGGCCGACCTTAATGGCGTGCAAGATGTTTCTGTTGGTTGGAATTTTAATAAATTTTTGATTGATGAGGCCGGAAATTGGGTAAACCATTACCCTAGCGCAACAAGCCCTTTGGATACTGCGATTACAAACTGGATACTATCGCCATCGGTTGTGCCTACAGGCTTAACAGAAACTGCAAATGCAAACCAATTTGTATTATATCCCAACCCCACAACGGGTAACCTTACCGTTCAATTATCAGAAAACCTTACCGGTATTTCTGTTTTAAATATGCTTGGGCAAACCGTATATGTTACATCTGCTAATAGCGGTGCCATACAAATTGACTTAAGCAATCAACCCAAAGGCATGTATTTTTACCGTGCTACCGGTAAAAATGGAATGGTTAAAAGTGGGAAGTTTAACGTAGAATAAGTTTAATGCAACAGCCCGTATTACCAAAACTTATTGAAGTTGAAAACCAAGCCTGGCAGTTGCTTGAGGTTGCCGAGCAGCGTAACTTTTTTGCCCCCAACCAAACAGAAAAAGACCTTAGCGAGCGGTTGTACGATTTAGCCTTTGAGCTTTTCGGTATAAAACGCTATTGGCATAAACGCATTGTGCGTAGCGGCAAAAACACGCTTCTGCCTTACGCTGAAAATCCACCAAACTTAACCCTGCAAACCGACGATATTCTATTTGTTGATTTTGGCCCTGTGTTTGAAAAATGGGAAGCTGATATTGGCAAGACCTATGTAATAGGTGATGATGCCCGCAAACACAAGCTACGCAAGGATGTTGAACTGGTTTGGGATGAAGGCCGCGACTATTACCTAGCCAATAAAGATACCCTTACCGGTGCTGATTTTTATCACTATACAAAACAACTGGCTAAAACCTACGGCTGGGCATTTGGCAACATACATGCAGGGCATTTAATAGGGAAATTTCCGCATGAGAAGATAGCAGGCGAGAAAACCATTAACTACATACACCCCGAAAATAATTTATTGATGAGTACACCTTATGCCGATAACACCGAGCGCTATTGGATTTATGAGGTACACCTGATTGATGAAGCAAATGAAATAGGGGCTTTTTATGAAAAGGCACTTTGCTAACCCAAGCTAAAACAAATAGGCAGGATTATTGTATTAGTTTGTACCTCCATGACAAAGGCAATCATTATAACAACTGTATTTGTAGCGTTGCTGGCTTATGCCTTTGCATATAAACCAGTGCAAAAGCCTGAGGTTATTACGCTAGAACAGCTACAGAAAAAGGTGTTGCAGAAAAATGACAGCACACTTTATGTGGTAAACTTTTGGGCTACATGGTGCCAACCTTGCATTGTAGAATTGCCCTATTTTGAAGCCGCCGGAAAGAAATTTGCCGGTAAAAAAGTTAAGGTGCTGCTGGTTAGCTTAGATTTTATGTCGGAGAAAGAGCGGGTGATAAAATTTGCCGACGTTAAAAAGCTGGAAAGCACAGTATACCATTTAAACGCAGGCAACCCCAATAGCTGGATAGATAAGGTTGATAATAGCTGGAGTGGTGCTATACCGGCCACAGCCATGTACAAAAATGGAGAAAAAATATTTTTTCGCGAAGGCGATTTTACCCAACAAGAATTAGACTCATTAATACAAACTAAAATTAATTAATACACCATGAAAAAGTTAGCATTACTAGCTGTTGCAGCATTTATCTCATTAACAGCCTTTGCCGATGCGGGCTATAAAGTAGGCGATAACGCCACCGATTTTTCTCTAAAAAATATTAATGGCAAAATGGTATCGCTGGCCGATTACAAAGATGCCAAAGGCTTTATTGTAATCTTTACTTGCAACCATTGCCCATTTTCAGTTAAGTACCAAGAGCGTATTGTTGAGTTGGCTAAATGGTCGGCTAAAAAAGGCTACCCTGTTGTTGCCATTAACCCTAACGATACCGTTGCTTACCCGGATGATTCGTATGCTAACATGCAAAAACGTGCAAAAGAGCAAAAATTTAACTTCCCTTATTTGGTAGATGGTACGCAGCAAATTGCTAAAACGTATGGTGCTACCAAAACCCCGCATGTATATGTATTGCAAAAAGGCGCAGCGGCCAACTTAGTAGTAAGCTATATTGGTGCTATTGATGATAATGCTGATGATGCCAAAGCAGTAAAAGTGAAATACGTAGAGCAAGCAGTAAATGAGTTGCTAAGCGGCAAGCCGGTAAGTGTAAATACAACCAAAGCAGTTGGCTGCGGCATTAAATGGAAAAAATAATTTTATTGAGATAAGATTGAAAAGCCGCTGCAAATTGTAGCGGCTTTTTTTATTTTTAAAACCTAAACTAACGATAACTCAATACCATGAATAAGCGAATGAATAACCTTAATGTGAATTTCCTGCGTACGGTCGGCAAAGTCGCTATGCGGTGCGCGTATTTCAATATCGGCCAGCAGGCCTAGTTTACCCCCGCTTTTGCCGGTAAGGGCTACTACTTTCATTCCGGCAGCTTTGGCCACTTCGGCGGCCTTTATAACGTTGGCAGAGTTTCCGCTGGTGCTAATAGCCAGCAAAACATCGCCGGGTTTGCCAAAAGCCTCTACGTAGCGAGAGAAGATATATTCATAGCCATAATCGTTAGCCGTGCATGAAATGTGGGTAGGGTCGGATATGGAAACTGCCGGAATGGCTTTTCTATCGCCCCTAAAACGGCCCGTAAGTTCTTCGGCAAAGTGCATAGCGTCGGCCATAGAGCCGCCGTTTCCGCACGAAATTAGCTTTCCGCCGCCTTTTACAGCCCCTGCCATAAGCATGGCTGCCTGCGCTATCAATACAAAATTTTCGGCGTTGGCATTGAATTGGGCCAGCAATACTGCGGCTTCCTCAAAATTGGCTTTTATTGTATCTTTTATCATCTGCTTGCAAAAATAGCCTTAATTAGGTTTTTTATTAACTGTAAGAAAGTATTTCTATTTTTGTACTTCTTGTATAACACTCCAATGATAGTTAAAAAACTGTTTTTACCCGCGTTGTTTCTTTTTACGTTTGCTGTAAATGCACAACCCCCTTCGCAAAACGAAGAGAATTGTTATCAAACTTATGCCAAGCTTTTTGAAGAGCGCGGCGCTAACCAGGCGCCCGAAGGCTGGGCCGACAATGTAGTAATTACTATACGCACAGGCAACGAAGCCGAGTGCTATGTTGGCAAAGTGCGTATATTAAAAGATACCTTGGCTGATATCTTTATTAAATTTTCGGACGGGGATATGGAACGCCTGCAAAAGAAATTTAAGAAATTTGAAAAGCCCATTGCTGTGCTAAATGGCATATCAACCACTATGGTAACTATTGATGGTGAATTGATTAACGTTATCTTTCCCGATTTATTAAAACCCAAAAAGAAAGCATACCAAAGAGCGCCATTGCCTAAGTTGGACTAGCGCAATGCTCAATATACTAAAGCCACAACGAGGAAACTTGTTGTGGCTTTTTTAGTTTTTGCCAAACAGCTTAGGTAGTTTAAACTCCTTGCCGCTATCAAACTGAATGGTTTTACCAAAAATAAACCAGCGCATTTTTAGCGACCCTTTCATTTGCAGCTTAACCTGCTTGCCCGTAAACATGCCTAAAAGGTCGGGTATGGCATTGGTAAGCGATGATGTGCATACGCCTGCAACAACGCTATAAGTCCTGTCTCCTTTGGTAATAAGCTTAAAAGGCAATTTGCCGTGTATAGAGCCTACGGGTTTACCATTCATGGTAATATCAATATCTACCCGTTTTAAACGATACCCAAAAGTGCCGGGGTTGTTAATACGTATACCCACATCAAGAAAGAGGGAATCTTTATTAAAGCTTTTTACTTTAACCTCTTCAATACCTTTTACCATAGGCAACCGTGCTACTGAGCACGATGCAAATAATACCGCTGTAAGAACAATTGCTATTAGGCTACGCATATATGTGGGTTTTAATACTCCGATTCACTATTTTTATGCCAAATTTAGCTTTGTGCCGATGACTACCAAGAAATGTATGCTATTATTGTTGCTTTTGGCCCCCATATTTGCCTTTGCCGGCGATAATGACACGACTATTGCTATAAATAAGGCCATTGAAAATATTAAAAGCAAGGGCGACAATGTTAGGCCTATGATGGTACCTACGCTGCACCACCTGATAAAAACCTACAATATTGACCTTAACGTAGAAAAGCAGAAAAAACGCATGATTGCCAACGCGACCGGCAACGATTTGGTTTTTCTACGTTTTTTTGATGATGACCTAAAGGCGCCTGAAAGCTTAGTACGCAATATGCCCGGCATTGACCATACTACTGCCGCTGCCTTGTATTGCGATTGCTACGGTTTGCCCAATACTTTTTTTACTGATATAAATGACATGGCCTACAGCGAAGGTTATGGCCTGCCGCATGCGCTACTAGCATTGGCTATGATTGAAGAACGTAAATGCAAATACGATACTACTGTTTTTAATAAGAGCAAGGCTTTGCTTATACCTTATATGGAAACGCTTATTTTTAACCAAAAGCCAACCAGCGATATGGGCATTGAAGCCATTGTTATGCTCTATATTTCGGGCCAAGCTAGCAAGGTAAAAAATGAGTGGATTGAAGCTATTATAAAAGCCCAAGGGCCAAACGGCAGTTGGGAAGATGATAACGAGCACACCACTGTATTAGCCCTTTGGGCGCTGCTTGAGGCTAACCGCACTTCCATTAAAAAATAAGTTTAATGGCTACTGCCCCGGTGTATTCTGTTGTTGTGCCCGTATATAACGGCAGCCAAACAGTAGTTGCACTGGTTGACAGGCTTTTGCCGGTATTAAATAAATTACAGCAGCCTTACGAGGTAATTTTTGTTGATGATTGCAGCAAAGACAATAGCTGGCAAATTCTTACCCAACTACAGCAGCAGCATAATTTTATAAAATTATACCAATTGCAAACCAACTGCGGGCAGCATACTGCCACGCTTTGTGGGGCATTAAAGGCAACGGGAACAACTATCATCACTATTGATGATGACTTACAAATTCCACCCGAAGAAATAAGCAAACTGATTGAGAAGAAAGCCGAAACAGGCGCTCAATTAGTGTACGGCCACTTTATAAAAAAACAGCAACGCGGCTATAAAAATATAGGCCGGGGTATATTGTTTTTTCTGCTTAAGCGTATGTTGCACGATTTTACCTATGCCTCATCGTTTAAGGTGTTTGACAGTAATTTGGTTGCCGATATTGATACAACGTACCGCCAATTTTACACCTTTGATGTAAGTCTTATTTTGCAGAAACCTAAAATGGCCTTTGTAGATGTTGAACACCATACCCGAACGCAAGGGCAATCGGGTTACCATTTTGGGTATTTGGTAAGTTTTGTGGCCAGTTTTTTTATCAATTACACCCAATTGCCCATAAAAATACTGCTATACTTTGGTATACTACTGGGTATTTGTGGCTTTGGGCTAAGCGTATATTGTATTGCAAACAGCCCCAATTACTTTTTACCCGCAGTTGTTTTGTGTTGCACAGGGTTGATAATGATATCATTATCGCTGTGGGCAGAATATTTTGCACGGTATATACAAGCCAACTCGCCCCGCCAACTGTTTGTGGTAAACCAACGCGCCGAATAGTTAACTTTGCCCTACAATGAATATTGAAGAAATAGAACAAGAGATTGTTGACGAGTTTGCGTTGTTTGACGACTGGATTGGCAAATATGAGTACTTGATAGATATGGGAAAAAGCCTGCCGTTGATTGACCCACAATTTAAAACCGCCGACTACGAGATAAAAGGCTGCCAGAGTAAAGTTTGGCTAAACGCGGAACTAAATGGCGAAACGGTTGTTTATACCGCCGATAGTGATGCCATAATTACCAAAGGCATTATTGCTTTATTGATAAGGGTTTTGTCAAACCAAAAGCCGGAAGGTATTGTAAACACACAAATGGAATTTATTGATACCATAGGCCTGAAAGAGCACCTTTCGCAAACGCGCTCAAACGGGTTGGTATCTATGATTAAACAAATGAAATTATACGCCCTGGCCTTTAAAGCTAAAATGGGTAACTAGAAAAATGGGAGCAATAATTACAGCACAAAACACCGAACTAGCCAATAAGGTAATAGACGCAATGCGCACCGTTTACGACCCTGAGATACCTGTAGATATATGGGAACTGGGGTTGATATACGAGGTAAATATTAATGATGCCAGCGAGGTTGATATTAAAATGACCCTAACATCGCCATCGTGCCCGGCGGCAGAGAGTATGCCATCAGAGGTAGAAACCAAGGTGCGCGAGCTGGAAGGTGTAGCTTCATCTAAAGTAGAAATTGTTTTTGACCCCACCTGGACGCAAGAGATGATGAGCGATGTGGCCAAGTTGGAGTTGGGATTTATGTAATAGTGATAGTTGATTACCATGGCAGATATACCTGAAGAATTCGGGATAAAAAATAAAGTAGCCGGCAGCGGTTTGGTAGAAGTTAATTTAGAAGACTACTACCCCAAAGGCGAGCGCATAGTGGTTGATATAAAAGACCAACTATGGCAAGGCCTTATTTTGCGCGAAGATGAGTTTAGGGCTTATATAAAAGACACTGACTGGAGCGAATATCAAGATAAATACGTTGCCATTACCTGCACTGCCGATGCTATAATTCCACTTTGGTCGTTTATGCTGGTAGCGTCGGCACTAGAGCCTTATGCAAAAAAGGTTGTTTTTGGCAATTTAAATGCCTTAGAAACCGCTTTATTTACCTCTGCCTTATCTAACATAGATATGACGAATATACAGACAAACGTGTACTAGTAAAGGGCTGCAGCAAATATCCGGTGCCTGAGTCAGCCTATATTGAAATGACTACCAAGTTGCGCCCCATTGCCAAAAGTATAATGTTTGGCGAAGCCTGCTCTACCGTTCCGGTGTATAAAGCCAAAGGCAGTAAAGAGTAAACAACACGTTATCATCCCTTTAATTTTCCACGGTTATAGTAGTTTTTAAGCTGTGTTTTTTACATTTGTAAAAACGCTAACTGAAGATGAAAAAACTTTTACTTACAGTATTTTCCATATTCTCTCTTATATACATTGCCAATGCCCAAACCGATAATGAATTTTGGTTTGTTGCGCCGGAGGCAACATCAGGCCACGGAGACCAACCCATAGTTATCCGCATGGCAGCTTTGTCTCAACCATCGGTAGTAACTATTGACCAACCGGCTAACCTTGGCTTTGTGCCTATTGTTGTATCTATAGCGGCAAACTCTACCAATACGGTAGACCTTACACCCTACATTGCAACTATTGAAAATAAGCCCGGCGATGCAGTACTAAACTATGGCATACATATTACTGCAACAGCGCCCATAACTGCGTATTATGAAATTAACACATCATGCAGCTGTAACCCTGAGATATTTGCTTTAAAAGGCAAAAACGCCATTGGTACTAAATTTTTTACCCCCTTTCAAAATTTTTGGAACAATGGTAACTATAACCCCACTCCTATATCAGCTATTGATATTGTAGCCACGCAAAACAATACCCAGGTTACCATTGTGCCAACGCAAAACGTAGTTGGCCACCCTGCAGGTGTGCCTTATACTATCACATTAAACAAAGGCCAAACATATTCAGCTGTTGCTACAAGCGGTTTGGCGGCAGGCCATTTGGGCGGCACTACGGTGGTATCAAACAAACCCATTGCCGTAACTATAAAAGATGATTCGGTTGCCTTTGGCAGTTCGTACGATATTATGGGCGACCAAATTGTACCCGTAAATATTGTTGGCGATGAGTACATTGTTATGAAAGGTTTTTTAACCTCGAACGAAAAAGTGTTTATTGCCGCTACTACTAACGGCACTACTATTAATGTTAACGGCAGCCCTGTTGCCACTATTGATACGGCTCAAATTTTTGCTTATACAATTACAAACCCCGCTACGTATATAACATCATCCAGCCCGGTATATGTATTACATGCCACCGGCGATGGAAATGAGTTAGCATCGGCCCTGCTACCCCCAATAGTTTGTACCGGTTCTGATTCAGTATATTTTATCCGTTCAGTAAATGGCATTTTTGGCTTAAACGTTATGACCAAAGCCGGCAACGAAGGCAACTTTATATTAAACGGTAGTACTACATTGGTTCAAGCATCATCATTTACCGCTGTACCGGGCACCGGCGGCGCATGGATGGCAACCCAAATACAGTTTAACACTACCGATGTACCCGTTAATGCATCTAGCCTTATTACTAACAGCACCGGCCTATTTCATTTAGGTATGATAAATGGCGGTGGTGGTGGTGCGCGCTACGGGTATTTTTCTGATTTCAGCCAGATTAATTTAGGGGCAGATGCCTCTGTTTGCCCCGGCGATAGTGCAATTATTGATGCAGGTGGTGGCTTTGATACCTATATATGGAATACGGGCGATACAACACAAAGTATAGCCCTGCCCGACCCCGGCACCTATTGGGTTACCGTTAGCCGCTTTGGCTGTACCGCTACCGATAGTGTAACGGTTGTTAATTTACCGGCCCCCATACTTACCCTTAACCAAGACACTACAGTATGTGCCCAAACGGATTTGATAACACTTAATGCAGGAACAGGTTTTGATGAATATTTGTGGAGCACCGGCGACACTACCCAAAGTGTAAGCGTGGGCCCGGGCACATACATTGTAACCGTTACCAATACTGATGGTTGCTCCGCATCGAGCACTGACAGTGCCCAAATTACTATAAACGCGCCCAATTTAATATTGGATACCGACACTGCTATTTGCGACCCTAACGGGCTTGTTACAATTGATGCCGGGCCGGGCTATATTGATTATTTATGGAGCAATGGTGATACAACCCAAGTTACCTCTGTACCTGCCGGAAGTTATACTGTAAACATAACTAATGCGGCCGGTTGTACAGGCACATCGCAGGGTACGGTTGACATTACCATACAGCCAACCATTGCCGATTTTATTAATGATTTAGATACTACTGTTACCAATATCCCTATTCAGTTTACTGATAGTTCGCAGGCAGGAACGGGCAATATAGTTAACTGGTTTTGGGACTTTGGCAACGGAAGCACATCTACCGACCAAAACCCACAAT
>JANOCJ010000296.1:0-2785 GCA_031412115.1 Flavobacteriales bacterium | reverse complement strand
TATATTTTTTCTGAGTATGCAGGGTCGCTGGTGCATTTACCCCGGTTTTCTGAGGCTACCGAACAATCGCTTATCTTACATATACCCTATGTGGGCGATTTCTTCCCCCTAAAAGATTTTGGCGTTAAAGCCCTTACCATAGCCATTATATGGATGCTTACGTTGGTAAATGCACGTGGTGCAGCTATGGGCGGCAAAGTGCAGGTATTGTTTACTGCGCTAAAGCTGTTTGCTATGGTGTTTATAATAGGCATGGTGTTTGGCTGGGGTGGCGATAGCCACGGCATTGCTGCTACTTTTACCCCTACCGAAACTGTTGCTACAGGCATGACCATAACAGCCTTTATGGCGGCCATGAGTGGCGCCTTTTGGGGCTATGACGGATGGAACAACCTTACCTTTGTAGCAGGCGAGGTAAAAGACCCGCAGCGCAATATTGTACGCGCGTTGTTTTGGGGATTGATAGTGGTTATTGCAGTGTATGTAACCATCAATTTGGCCTATTTATATGTGTTGGATATTGATACTATGGCCGGACTGAAAGCCACGGGCGGCTTGGTAGCCACCGAAGCCGTATCGAGGGTTGCAGGCACTAATGCGGTAATAATTGTTGCATTAGCCATTATGATTTCCACCTTTGGTGCATCCAACGGCACTATAATGTCTAGCGCGCGGATATACTTTGCTATGGCACGCGAAGGGTTGTTCTTTAAATCAATTGGCAAGCTTCACCCTAAATATGAAACCCCTGTAAACTCACTGCTGTTACAAGCTGCATGGGCAAGCGTTTTGGTACTTAGCGGTACGTTTGATATGCTTACCGATATGTTGATTTTTGTGGCCTGGATATTCTATGCCCTATCGGCTGTAAGCGTTATCATTCTTCGTGTACGCGAGCCTGAAACCCCACGCCCATATAAAGTATGGGGCTATCCATATATCCCTATTATCTTTATCCTATTCTCGGTAGCCTTTTTAGGGGTTACGTTGTATAATGATGTTACTGCTTACCAAATAGCAACAGCAGCAGGGCAACCGGCCGTTATCAACTCGGTATTTGGCTTGGTAATTGTGGCTACGGGCATACCGTTTTATTTCTTGTTTAGGAAGAAAGAAGTTGCTGCTTAATTATAACTAATGCGTCAAATTAAATTGCCATCGGTGCCCGGTTGGGATAGAAAAACAGATGCTAAAACATTTGATTTTGAAAACTACCATGGTATGCGCAAACTCTTTATTACCGGCATAGGCACCGATGTTGGCAAGACTGTTGCCGCTGCTATTTTAACCGAAGCATTAGAGGCTGATTATTGGAAACCCATACAATCGGGTGCTGATAATGACAAGGGCGTTGTGCAGTCGTTAGTGAGTAATACTAAATCGGTTTTTCATCCGGAGGCATATAGCTTAACACAGCCACTATCGCCCCATGCAGCGGCTGAGATTGATGGCGTAGAAATTGACCTTAGTAAAATTATTTTACCAATTACCAATAACACATTAATAATTGAAGGTGCCGGTGGGCTTATGGTTCCGCTAAATTATAAAGGCGATTGTGTTATCGATTTGATAAAAGAACTTGGAGCAGAAGCCATTTTAATCTCGCGCCATTATTTGGGTAGTATCAATCATACGCTGCTATCGGCCGAGGCATTGAAAAACCGTGGCATAGCAGTTGCAGGCATTATATTTAACGGAGCAGAAAATGTAGCGAGTGAAAAGGTTATTCTACAAAATACAGGCTTACCATTTTTAGGCCGGATTAATGAAGAAACCACTATAAACCGCGACACAATTTTATCATATAAAAACCGTTTTGCAGGCATATGAAAAAACTGGTTTTATACACGTTTTTACTGTTGGGCTTTACCGCTTCGGCACAAAAAAATGCTAGCGAGTTGGGCGAGTTTATATATAAGGCACTTCGCTCTGAAAACCTTAAGGCTGTAAACACCTACTTAGGCATGCCCGATGAGGTGTTGTTATTTTCTAAAAAATTAGGCCGAAGCTATACTACACAAGAGGCTGAAGATTTTAAGAAAGACCAGGCGCAATTGGATTCTGCTTTTATACGCAAGTGCCAACTGGTGTTAGAGGATGGAAAACAGCGTAGCATAGTATGGCAAAAAACCGAATTTGTTGAAGTACAACTACACATTGACACCTACCAATTAAGTAGCCTTGACGAGAGCAAAACCATTGATTTTGGTTACATAGAAGTGATATTTAGCTACGATAAAAAGCTGTATATGCTTACCATGGAAACGGCCTTTGACGCTGTTGGGCGCTGGCGGTTGACCGGCGATAAAATTACCTTAGAAAGTTATACTGAATGAGCCTTGCAGACCGCGACAGTAAAGTAATATGGCACCCATTTACGCCCCAAAAAGGCGCACCTATGCCCATAGGCATTGTTAAGGCCGAAGGGGCTTATTTATATGATGAAAGTGGCAAAAAATACATCGACGGAATATCAAGCTGGTGGGTGAATTTGCATGGGCATTCTCATCCGTATATTGCCGAGAAAATAGCGGCGCAAGCACGCATATTAGAGCATATAATTTTTGCGGGATTTACCCATGAACCGGCCATAGAACTGGCCGAGCGTTTGCTGGAGATTTTACCCGGCGAACAGGCCCGTATTTTTTATTCGGACAATGGGTCGACTAGTGTAGAAGTAGCCCTAAAAATGGCCTTGCAATACTGGTACAACAAGGGCGAAAAACGCACCAAAATAATTGTGCTGGAAGACAGTTATCACGGCGATACCTTTGGGTCAATGTCG
>JANOCJ010000295.1:0-11803 GCA_031412115.1 Flavobacteriales bacterium | reverse complement strand
TTTCCGGTAGAGCTGGGGCCAAAATTAGGCCCGGCTGCAGTACTGGTATTTGCCTTTGCCGGATGGACAACCATTGTAGCCATATTTAATTACGTATACAGCACCGTGCCCTACTCTGCCGGGCTTGTTTTGGTTTGCATGTTTGTAGGCTTTAGCACTTGCAACGATAATAATGTTGTACGGAAAATAGATACGGCCAACAGCACTTATTTAATACAACAGCGCCCTAACCTTAACACTGCATTTTTTACCTACTTTAAAAAACGCGCTGCCGAAATAGGGAAAAGCTACACAGGCACTGAAACTGTAATACATGCACCGGTATATATGGTTGCTGCTATGGGTGGTGGTTCACGCTCGGGGGCATGGGTATCGTGCGTGTTGGCTAATATGGAAGATACTATTGCCCGCATACCCGGCAAAGAAGCTTTTCATAACCAGATTTTTGGTATGAGCGGCGCATCGGGTGGCACATTAGGCATAATGGTATACCGCGGGCTGTTGTTTGAAAAACTGGCAGGCACCAATAAAGCCGGATTGGACAGTATGGACTATAGCTACTTGGCCCGGCAGGTGTTTTTAAATGATTACCTGTCGGGAACCACAGCTACACTGCTGTATGGCGAGGTGTTAAACTCTTTTTGGCCGGTAGCTATGGGCCAAAAAACAGACCGGGCTACAACTATTGAAAAAACATGGGAGTGTGAATTTGCCAATACTACCGGCACCAGCCAAGATAGCAACTACTTTGCCTTAGGATTTTTAGACGCAACCAATAAAGCCACCCAAGGTGGCATATACCTGCCCTATATATTTTCAAACACAACGGTAATGGGCAAAGGAGAGCGCGCCATAGTTTCTGACCTAAACACCACCTATGGATTTTTGCGTAATACTGATGTATTTGACTACCTGCAAAGCGATATACCCAATTCAACTGCAGCAATGTTGTCTGCGCGTTTTCCTTTTGTATCGCCTGTTGCGCGGCTAAACAAGCACAATAGCGATGAGTATATGAAAGTAGCCGATGGTGGGTATTACGAAAACTCGGGAACTTTAACAGCTATGGAAATATTAGACTCTATGGCTTTATATTTATACTATCACCCTATATATTACAAGTCTACCCAAATATTTTTTGAACCTACTTTGTTGATTATTAGTAATGAAACCCAGCCAAAGGATGAAATTAAAAGCCTGTATAGGAGCGGGCACCCTTCAGAATTGTTGCACGAAGTTTTAAATGTACCGGCAGTAATATCAGGTGTTGTTAACGGCCATACTGAGCAATACTTACAGTCGGCCAGTAAAGGTTTGTATGCCTACACTTACAATGCCCGTACTGCTAATATGCGCATAGGGCAAGATGCTGTTCCGCTGGGTTGGTACCTATCTGACAAGGCTGTAGAAAATGTATACAACTACTGGCTATTTAAGCGCAACGCCATTATTACTGATATTATAAACTTTAACAAGCCTGCTAAATTAAAAGCACCAACAACGGCGCCGCTTATTGTTAATTAATGGTTGTTAATCTAATTTTTCAACCAACAGCTTTCCATTGTCAGTTATCAACTAACTTGGCGGCATGATTGCCCACCTTAACGGAACTTTGGCTGAAAAAACGCCAACCCATGCTATTATTGACTGTGCCGGTGTAGGCTACTACGCCAGCATATCGCTTACCACCTATAGCAAACTGCCCGCCGTGGGCCAGTTTGCGCGGCTTATAACCCATGCTATATACCGCGAGGATGCCCAACTGCTATACGGTTTTAGCGATAGTGACGAGCGCGAAATGTTCCGCCACCTTATTTCGGTATCAGGTGTTGGGGGTAATACGGCTTTGCTAATGCTATCGGCCCTTACGGTTAATGATATTGAAAACGCTATTGCTACGGCCAACCTGGCCCTGCTAAAAGGCGTTAAGGGCATTGGCGAAAAAACGGCCCAACGCATTATTGTTGACTTGCGCGGCAAAGTAGTAAAAGGCAATGCAGGCAATTTACCGTCTAGCTTATTGGGTGCATCTAGCAGCCAGCGTACTGAGGCTTTAACCGCCTTGGTATCATTAGGCTTTAACAAAGCAGCCGCAGAAAAGGCGTTGGATAGCATTGTACGCAAATTGGGTACAGACCTTACGGTAGAACAACTGGTAAAAGAGGGGTTGAAGATACTTTAGGGGATAGGTTTTAGGAGCTAGTATTAGCTTGTGCAAATACCAATATTCAGCCCATGGTTTCAACCATGGGTGCTAAAACAAAAAATCATTCCCACGGTTGAAACCGTGGGCTATGTTCATTTATATTTTTTAACCAGCCCGAATTCACTTATTTCCCCACACCTATAACCTAGCACCTAAAACCTATCACCTATAAAAAACGCCGCCAATTGCCCCAAATACAATTTCATATAAAATCTTACATTGGTAAGGGCTGATGCTTAACATGCTTTTGTGGAAAACTGTTATGCCTGCAATTTGCGGTATATATTATATTTGCAGATTATTCAGATTGTAAATTAGGTTTAAAGTGTTTGGTGATATACTAAAAAAGACACTTTAGCGTTTTTACCCCCTGAATACGGCAAAGTGCCGGTTGTTTAACCGATTATACCAAGATAGGAACACATTGAGACTAATTGCTAAGACTTTTGTTTTCTCCATTCTGCTGCTGGCAGTAGTGTCTATAGTATGGGCATCGGCAGCCGATTTTACACCTTTGTATGTACCGGCCGAAGAAACTGAAGCCACTGCCGAGGTAACTGATGAAGAAACCAACGCTTCCGGTAATGAAAACACCGGCAACGGAGAAAATGTTTTGCAGCATGCAAACATTGCCTACATTCCTTTTAGGGTAGATACCCCCCCACCGGGAGACAGCCTGCCCTTTAAGCAAACCGATGCGGATATTGACCCTTTTTTAACCGACCCGCATAACTACTGGATTCTTAACGACCCATCAAACGTTAAAACAGATGTTACCTACGACCCTAAAACAGGCGATTATAACGTAACACAAAAAATTGGCGACGATATTAACTACCGCCCGCCAACCTACCAAACAAGCCGCGAGTATAACGACCAGCGCTTTGACGAGCAAATGCGTAAATACTGGAGGGAACGTTTGGATGCCGATAACGCATCGGAAGCACAAAAGCGTGGCTTAATACCGCAAATCAAAATCAAGAATAAAATATTTGAAACCATTTTTGGTTCAAACGTAATTGATATACGCCCCAACGGCAGCGCCGAGATTATTTTAGGCTACACATCAAACCGTACCCAAAACCCTAACTTACCTATTAACCAGCAACGTATTGGTGCTTTGAATTTTCAAAACAAAATTCAAATGAGCGTTATTGGTAAAATTGGCGACCGTATACAACTGGGTACCAACTACAACACCGAAACCGGTTTTGCATTTGATAATAAACTAAACCTTAAATACGAAGGTGGCGAAGACGACATTATTAAACTGATAGAGTTTGGTAACGTAAGCATGCCGCTAACAGGTTCGCTTATACAAGGCTCGCAAAGCTTGTTCGGTATCAAATCTACCCTACAGTTTGGCAAGTTTAAAGTAACCGTATTGTTTAGCCAGCAACAAGGCCAAAAGCAAACTATAGAATTGCAAGGCGGCGCACAAACTACCAAGTTTGAATTTTCAGCATCAAACTACGAGGCTAACCGCCACTTCTTTTTGGGCCAACGCTTCCGCGACCAGTACAATACATCGCTGCAAGGTTTGCCTGTAGTAATATCGCCGGTAAACATTACCCGTATAGAGGTATGGGTAACCAACAAAGTATTTGCGGTAGATAACGTACGTAACGTTGTAGGCCTGCAAGACTTGGGCGAAACCCAACCCGATGGCTACAACCAGTCGCCGGCCATATCATACCTTGGCAACCCCGCAAACTACCCCAACAACTCAAACAACACCTTAGACCCTGCAGTAATAACAGTTGCAGGTCCATTTGGTTACCCTGAAATACGTGACTTTAACTACATAGGCGGAAACAGCTTTTATTCAACATCAAATGCCAATTTTAAAGAGCAGTTTGACTGGGAAAAGCTAACCAACGCGCGTATGCTAAACCCGCAAGACTATACCTTAAACACCCGTTTGGGCTACATATCATTAAACCAACCGTTGAATAATGACGAGGTACTTTGTGTGGCTTACCAATACCAATACAACGGGCAGGTTTATCAGGTAGGTGAGTTTAGTAACGATGGTATACCCGGCCAGCAGGCATTAATTTTAAAAATGCTAAAAAGCACGGCGGTAAATAATACCACAGTAAAAATGTGGGATTTGATGATGAAAAACGTTTACTCGCTGGGCGGCTACCAAATAAGCCCCGAGAATTTTGTAATGAACGTTACATACTTAAACCCTGCTACCAACAATAAAATTAACTTTTTGCCCGAGGGCGAAAACTTTGCCGGCAGGCCGCTGATACAGCCCATGGGTATTGACCGGCTAAACAACCAGAATGACCCTGCGCCCGACGGGCGCTTTGACATGATTGAGGGCATTACCATTAATAAGGCCACAGGCCGGATTTATTTTCCTACGGTAGAGCCCTTTGGCGACGACTTACGTTCACTGTTTACCCCCGCCGAGGAAAATTTGGGCTTGGATGATAAATACGCCTTTGATAATTTATACAACACATCGCAACCATTGGCGCAGCTAGATGCGGTACACAACCGTTTCTACCTGTCAGGTTCGTTTCAGGCATCATCAGGTTCCGAAATATCGCTGAATGCGATGAACATACAGCAAGGCTCGGTAACGGTTACTGCCGGTGGCGTAAACTTAAAAGAGAACATTGACTTTACGGTAGATTATGCCTTGGGCCGCGTTAAAATTATTAACGAGGGTATTATGAACTCGGGCACGCCAATTAAAATATCGTTGGAGAATAACTCGCTGTTTAATGTGCAAACGCGCCGCTTGTTTGGTACCCATATGGATTACCAGTTTAGCAAAGATTTTCAGCTAGGCGCCACGGTAATGAACCTTACCGAACGCCCCATTACCTTTAAAATTAACATTGGCGATGAGCCAATTTCAAACACCATTGCCGGTATAGATGGTACCTTTAAAGCCGATTTGCCTTTGCTTACCCGTTTGCTTGATAAGCTGCCTTTTTATAGCACCAAAGCCCCGTCAAGCATTTCGGCACAGTTTGAGGCGGCTAAAATTTTCCCCGGCCACTCAAAAATTATCGGTAAAACAGGTACATCATACATTGATGACTTTGAGGGTGCTGAAACATCTATCGATGTAAGGAACTTTGGCCTTTGGTTTTTAGCATCAACCCCCGGTGGCCAGCAAAGCTTGTTCCCCGAAGGAAATTTGCAACCCGGCGATTTGCAATACGGCATGAACCGCGCCTTATTCTCGTGGTACACGGTAGACCCATCATTCTTTAACAACAATGCCCTTACACCACAGCACATTGCTAACGATGCTGCTGCGCGAAGCAACCACAATACCCGCCAGGTAATTACTACCGAGGTATTCCCCAACAAACAATTTCAAAACGGCCAAATACCGGTATTACCGTTGCTTGACTTAGCTTTTTACCCTAACCAACGTGGCCCTTATAACTACGACCAAACAGCACCATCATCAACATCGGCCGGTTTAAACCCCGATGGTACACTGGTAGCGCCTGAAACCCGCTGGGGCGGGATTATGCGTCGTATAGAAACCAACGACTGGGAAGCAGCCAACATTGACTATATTGAGTTTTGGATGATGGACCCTTTTAACGAGGATAACCCTGCTAATCCTTACGACCCCGGTAGTGGCACATATTTATACCCAACCCGTGGTGGCGATTTATACTTTAACATAGGTAACGTATCGGAAGACGTGTTGAAAGATGGTATCCAATCGTTTGAAAACGGTTTGCCTGCCGACGGTACCACCGCCCTAACCCAACCCACCAAATGGGGCCGTGTGCCAACTGTACAGCAATTGGTAAATGCTTTTGATAACAACCCCGAAAGCCGTCAGTTTCAAGACCTTGGCTATGATGCCTTAAACGATACCGCCGAGTTGAACCATTTTAGCGGCATTGGCGATTTAAGCAGCGACTATATTGGAGGCTTAACAGGTATTAACCCTGCCGTGCTTACGCTTATACAGCAAGACCCTGCCAACGACAACTACCACTACTTTAGGGGCGATGATTTTGATGGTGCCCAAATGAGCATACGTAGCCGTTACAAAAGGTACAGTATGACACAGGGCAACTCACCTATTGGCGAAACAGTAGTAAATGGTGTTACCCAATCGGCCCAAAGCCCATTGCCTAATATTGAAGACATAAACCGCGATAATACCCTAACCACCAGCGAGAGCTATTTTCAATACAAAATAAGCCTGCGCCCGGCCGATTTAGTGATAGGTAAAAATTATGTTACCGACATATACGAAACTACCGCAAACACCCCTGCCGACCAAAGTAGGCCTATAAAATGGTACCAGTTTAGGGTACCGATACGCAACTACGATGCTAAAGTGGGCAACATTAGCGACTTTAGGGCCATACGTTTTATGCGTGTGTTTATGAAAGGTTTTCAAGATAGTGTTGTATGCCGCTTTGCCCGTATGGAACTGGTAAGGGGCGAATGGCGTCGTTACAGCGAGCAGCTTTTATGGCCGGGCGCTTACGTTAACCCCGACCCATTAGCTACGTACTTTGCCGTATCTACTGTAAATATTGAAGAAAACGGCAACAAGCAACCAACCAAATATGTGTTGCCACCCGATTTGAACCGTGAGATTGACATTACCACTACCAACTTGCAACGCCTTAACGAGCAAAGCGAGCAGCTACTGGTGTGTAACCTGGTAGACGGCGATGCACGGGCGATATATAAGAATACCAAGTTTGACATGCGGGCATACAAGAATTTAAAAATGTATGTTCATGCCGAGGCTTATAGCAATAGTTCGACTACGCTGAATAATAACGACGTAAGTGTGTTTATCCGCTTAGGGTCAGACTTTGACCAAAACTACTATGAGGTAGAAGCCCCTATGTTGACAACACCTGCCGGAGCGGGCACTGCCGAAGAAATTTGGCCTACCGCCAATAGCTTAGACTTTCCGCTGGAGATACTACAATCTGTAAAACAAAAACGTAACAACATTGTAGGCTACGACCAAAACGTACCCTATACCGAAGTGGTAGAGATAAACGGTGTAAAACGCCGTGTTACCGTGCGCGGTGTACCTAACTTAGGCGGCGTTTTAGCTATTATGATTGGCGTGCGCAACCCGCTAAAAACCGATAACCCTTTTGGACAAGATGACGGCTTAGCTAAATGCGCCGAGATATGGGTAAACGAATTGCGCCTTACCGACTATTTTGAAAATGGTGGCTATGCAGCTACGGGCCGCCTGCAAACTACCCTTGCCGACTTAGGTACTGCCAACTTCTCTATAAGCCACATGTCGTTTGGTTTTGGTGCTATTGACCAACGCCCGCTAGAGCGTAGCCGTAACAATACTACCCAGTACGATATATCATCAACCCTTGAGTTGGGTAAATTCTTCCCATCTAAATGGGGCGTATCTATCCCCTTCTTTTTTAACGTAGGCGAAATTATTGCCAACCCGCAATACAACCCGCTTGACCCTGACATTAAATTTGACGTAGCATTAGCAACTGCCGAACTAACCGGCGGCAAGGCAGCACGTAGTGAACTAGCCAAAAGCAACCAGGATTATACCCGCAGGCGCAGCTTTAACTTTACCAACGTGCGCATAAACCGCAAGCCCGGTGGTGGCGGTGGTGGCACGGGTGGTGGTGGCAAGCCCGGCAGCGGCTCAGGCTCAGGCTCAGGTTCGGGTAGTGGTACCGGCGGTGGTGGCGGCGGCAAGGTTTACCCTTGGAGCATATCTAACTTCGACCTAACCTATTCATTTACCGAGCTTTTTAGGCGCAACATTAACACCGCGTTTTATATAGACCGTAACTACCTTGGCGCCCTTGGCTACAACTACCAGGTAGCTACACCTAAAGTATACAAGCCGTTTGAAAAATTGGGCTTTGTAAAAAGCCCTTGGCTGGCGTTAATCAAAGATTTTAACTTTACCCCCCTACCCAACCGCGTAAGCTTCCGTACCGAAATAAACCGCCATTACTCAGAAAATGTAGTGCGCGATGTGGCAAGCCAATCAACCGACGGATATTTACCCCTGCCTCCGCAGTATACCAAGGCTTATACATGGAACCGTAACTACGATGTGCAATGGGCTATTACCAAATCAATACAGCTAAACTTTAGGGCTACTGATAATGCCCGTATTGATGAGCCTACAGGTAAAATTGATACGCAGGAAAAACGCGACAGTATTTTGCAGGGCATTAGCCGCTTTGGCCGTAATACCAACTACACCCAAAGTACCGATATTACGTACCAACTGCCTATTAACAAAATACCGTTGTTTAGCTTTGTTACGGCATCGGCAAACTACTCGGCAAACTATACGTGGACGGCAGCATCGCTTGACCCGATTGCCAAATCGTTGGGTAACTTTATACAAAACTCGCGCACCGAAGGTGTTACCGCACAGCTAAACATGACACAGCTGTATAATAAAATACCGTACTTTAAAAAGATTATTGCCAGCCAAAATAAAAAACCGGCTACCAAAAAACCTACCACTGTTAAAAAGGATGATAAGGCTAAGCCCGATACCTTGGGTGGTAAAAAAGATGCCAAAGCCGACAGCTTGAAAAAGAAAAAAGAAAAAGACCTTGAGGATAGCCCGCTTGAGAAAGTGGCTGCCCACTTGGTGCGCGCGGTGCTTGCTTTAAAAAGCGTATCGTTTAACTATGCCCAAAATGAGGGTACTGCCCTACCGGGTTATTTACCTAGCAGCAACTTTTTTGGTAACGATGTGTTTGGCCAATACGGCAGCATATTTGAAACACCGGGCGTAGGCTTTGTGTTTGGCAACCAGCGAGACATACGGCCCGACGCCGTGGCAGGAAACTGGCTTACGAGCAGCGACTTGTTAAACACGCAACTGGTGCGCACAAAAGGTACCAACCTTAGCATTAACGCTACTATTGAGCCGTTTAAAGACTTGCGTATAACCCTTACTGCAACGCGTACTTATAACGAGAGCTTTACATCGGTGTACCGCTACAACCCCGATGCTAATGGCGGGGCAGGCGGCTACCAGGATTTTAATGCCATGACAACGGGTAACTTTAGCATTACCACCGTAACCTGGCCTACGGCTTTTGGCAAAGTAAGTGCTGATAACAACTACGCATCGGCTACGTTTGACAAGTTTTTAAACTACCGTAACGAGATTGCTTTCCGCCAGGCGGCTGCCAACCCTAACTGGGATGGAACAACAATAACTGACGTTAACAACCCTAACTATGGTTTCCCTACGGGCTATGGAAAAACATCGCAAGATGTGTTGGTTCCGGCATTCCTAGCAGCCTACTCAGGCCGCACGGCTAAGTCGCAATCGCTAAAATTGTTCCAAGCAATACCATTACCAAACTGGAGGATAACCTACGATGGTTTATCTAAGTTTGCTGTCTTTAAAAAATTCTTTAAAAACTTCACCATCAACCATTCATACCGTTCTACTTACAACGTAGGTTCGTTTATTAGCGACTTGAAATATGTTGATAACAACGGTGGCTCATTTGCTACCAATAACGACGACGACTTTATATCGCGCTACGCCTTTACCGGCGGTGTTTCCATCAGCGAGCAGTTTGGCCCGCTTATCGGTTTCGACATGACGTTGCAAAACAGCCTGTTGGCCCGTTTTGAGATTAAGAAAACCCGTACGCTAAACCTTAGCATTAACAACAACCAGTTAAACGAAATCATTAATAACGAGATTGTGATTGGGGCCGGTTATGCTATTAAAAATGTTACCCTTCCGTTTAAAGTAGGCGCGGGTGGCAAAAAACCAAAGAGCGACCTTAACCTAAGGGTTGACGTTTCTATCCGCAACAACCTAACCATTACCCGCAAAATTGTTGAGCAGGTAAACCAGGCCACGGCAGGTATGATGAACGTATCAATCAAAACATCGGCCGACTACCAAATTAACACCCGCTTTATGGTGCGCCTGTTCTTCGACCGTATGGTGAACCGCCCGGCTATATCAAGCCAGTTCCCAACATCAAGCACCAACGCCGGTTTAAGCTTACGCTTTACCTTGGCGCAGTAATGCGCAGTTCCCACGGTTGAAACCGTGGGCTAAAAAAACAGTACGCTCTAAAGGAGAAGAATTCTAAAATAGTAAGCCCACCCTCGGTTATGAAGGCGGGCTTTTTTATTCGTTTATTTGATATCAGAAGAGTTCGAGATTGAGTGGAAATTCCTCCCTCCCCCCGGCATAGCCGGGGTACTCCCCGTCCGAATGGATAACCATTTATCCGGGCGGGCCTCAAAGAGGGAGACATAGCTTCGCAAGTCAATCAACTACCAACTGCGAACCGCGAACTACCAACTCAATTACTGCTTATAAAACACCTTAGCAGCTGCGTTACCCTTGGCATCGGTTAGGGTGATAATGTAGGCGCCGGGTATTAGGTTTGATACATCAAGCGGCTTAGAGGTAAAAGCACCTTGGCTTAACTGTTGCCCTACAATGTTGGTAATACGGTAGGCGGTGGGCTTAAACTGTTTCTCATCAATATCAAAAGCCAATCTATCAATAGCCGGATTGGGGTAGGTTTTTATGCTGCGCGAAAGGGATTCATTAACAGAACCTCCGCTTGCTATAAACAACCCAAAGCCATCAAGCATCCATCCATCACCTGTTGATGCCAACGAATCTGATTCGAAAACAAAACGGAAGTAAGGACGGCTAAAGGGCCATGCTGATTTACCTATATAATAGTAATAATGAAAGTAGTATGGTTGATTGGTAAAGTTACCCGTAAAGCCACGCTGCCCGTTATATAAATCGGTACCTTCTTCGCTATAAAACATATTCCATATACCTAAGCTGTCCGATAAATGCTGTGAGTCGTATATGTTATACCAATTAATACTGTCTTGCGAAATTTCTATATACCCACCGGCATGCAAACTATCGGCATTCATTGAATGTGTAAACGATACATGGTGCTCATTCCAGTCTATTGTATCGCCTGTCATGTACTTAATCATATCCAATACAAACATTGATTTTGTACCGGCAACGTATGGTTGTAAAGTATCTGTAACAATAGCAGCATTGCCACTTATTGCATTAGTAAAAACCGATTTTGTTGGCTTACCAATTTGCCATTGGTTATTGGTATCGGGGTCAATAATCAAATCATGAATGGGCTGTTCAAATGATAAACTATCAAGTACAGACTGAGCCGATATTTGTTTTACAAGCATTACGGTTATTACAAGTACAAGTTTTTTCATGGGGATTAGTTTTTATAAAAAACCTTAGCGGCTGCGTTGCCTTTGGCATCAGTTAGGGTGATGATATAAGCGCCGGGTGTTAGGTTGGCAACATCAAGCGGTTTGGCGGTAAAAGTACCTTGGCTTAACTGCTGCCCTACTATGTTGGTAATACGGTAGGTGGTAGGTTTAAATTGTTTCTCATCAATATCAAACGCCAGCCTATCAATAGCGGGGTTGGGGTAGGTTTTTATGCTGCGCGAGAGGTTTTCGTTAGTTGAACCGTAGGTCCAGTAAGTGCCATCAACAATTTGGTCTATCATCCAACCATCTGCAGGGGTAGCAAGGCTATCGGAAATGAATGTAAAGCGCAACAGGGGTGAATAAAAC
>JANOCJ010000294.1:0-7882 GCA_031412115.1 Flavobacteriales bacterium | reverse complement strand
GGTATGAAATTGTTAAACCCCGAAACTACGGCCCAATACCAACTGGAAGAACGCACCCTTATTGCCAAACGCCTAAAACGCTCGCGCAACCGTATTAACAGCCTATTGGGGATTATGGAGAACGATGTTATCTCTACTACCGACAAAATCGCACAATTATCGGATGAACTGGCAACCTATTATGTTGATGCAGCATTTAAAAAAGCCAAAACCATGGGCGATTTGTTGCGCTTGAGCTTATCTAAGGTGGAGAAGCATTAGTTAGTTCTCAGTTGCCTGTTGTCGGTTCCCAGTATTTTTAAAGCTCTCCCTTACAAAGGGAGTACTGTTTTGCTTTGCAAAACAGGGAGGGATTGTAAGCGGATTACCTCGGCACAGCCATGTGGATAATATCATCGCGGCGGTAGGTGGTAGTACCAGGCTCTTCTTTAAATACCGGAAAATATTCAGGGTCAGGGCCATTAATAAATTGAACGCCTCTTTCCAATTTAAAGGTTTTAATTATTGCCTCATTGTTTGCTACCTGAATACCAGTATACATTATGGGTTTATACCCTAATTGTTTTGCTGTAAGAGAGTATTTTTGATAAGGAAGTGGATAAAAAGCAAAAGCACCATTCGCATCACTTATTTCTGCCTTCATCTTTCCTAAGCTGTCTTCCAGTATGACAATAATGTCGGGTATAGGATTTTCGCTAGTATCGCAAACTTTACCCTCTATTCTTCCAAACCCTTGCTGGGCATTTACAGAAAAAGCGGAAAGAAATATTACTATGGTTAATGCGTACTTCATGTTTATCAAATTTAGTGAATTAAATCCCTCCCCCTCGCTAATGCTCGGGTACTCCCTTTATAAGGCAGAGTAAAACATACTGGCAACCGGGAACAGGCAACCTGGAACTGCAATAAAAAACCCCGCTACTTGCGCAACAGGGTTTTTCATTAATATAAAGGCTGACAGATATGCTTATCGATAGCTTCCGGTGGTAATTAGTACCACACCGCCGGTAGCGTCACCGTACTGGGCGGGCAACCCTCCGGTAATTACTGTTACTTGTTCAATGCCCATTTGTGGTATGTTTAATTCGCCTATAACCTTTACCCCGTCTACATAATATTGGGTGGCATCGGTACGGCTTCCCCTAAAACCTACTTGTTTGCTGCGCTCAGGTGCGTAGGCCGCGGGTATAGTAGCAATCATAACGGGCGCTATGCCACGTTCGCCCGCAAAATGCTTAAACACATCTTTATCAATAGTAATGTGTATAGGGTCTTTTTTCATGTCTATTTTATCCGCATAAACCACGGTAGTGCCCAGTATTTTACCTGTGCCCATGGCTTGGTCTACATATACTAGCCCGGCAGTGCCCAGCGTTACTTTGGTTACTTGTACGGTATGGCGGCCTAGTAAAGAAAATGTAAGGTCGTATGTGCCGGGTTCTAAAGGTTTAAAAGCGTAGTTGCCTTCGGCGTCGGTAATTTGTTGCTTAATACCGCCTTTGTATTGCATAGTAACAATAACATCGGGTAGGGGTGTACTGGTTAACGAGTCGGTTACAGTACCGCGGATCTCGCCCATTCCGCTTTGGGCGCTTGCACTAACGGCCAAACCTAGTAGCAGGCCAACGGTTAGTACGATGATGATGATGTTTGATGTTTTCATGGCGTAAATAGTTTGATAGGTCAAAACTACTTTGCCACAGTTACTTATAAAAAAACAAAAAATGGGTTTTGTCGGAAAACGGACAGTGCGGACACTTGTCCTCGTCATTGCGAACGCCGAAGGCGGAAGCAATGACGAGGTTTCAATAATACTATGAGGTTGCTTCGTCGCTGCGCTCCTCGCAATGACGATTACACTATTACTAGGAACTAAGAAATCGAAACTAGCAACTAAACTTCCTCTACCTCAAAGGCGTAGCTTTCCATTATCTGGTTAGCCAATAGTTTGCGGCAAGCCTCGTCAACCTTGGTGCGGGCAGCATCGGCGCTGTCGGCAGTAATTTCCAAATGGATGTGTTTGCCAATGCGTACGTTTTCAATTTCGGGCAGGCCAATGTTTTTCATGCTCGATGTAACGGCTTTTCCTTGAGGGTCCAATAATTCCTTAAGGGGCATAACGGTAATGCTGGCTTTAAACTTCATTTGTTTTACGGGTGGCGATGTTGTTTATAATGGAAATAAGAATGTACAAAATTACAAGAATTGGCACTGCCGCCATCAGCTTGTTAAAAATAACAGCAAGGATTAGCATAACAACAGCTATGTTAAGAAAGATAAACTGCACTTTATTTTCTTTCCAGCCTCCGCCTTTAAACTTCATAGCAAACAAGGGTAGGGGAGAGACTAACAGGATGGCAAAGAGCAATGCCACTCCTGAAATAACTGCCGGGTGAAAAACAGTGTGCAGAATAAAATTGTAGTTCTCTAGCACATAATAGGCCGATGCAATAAACAAGCCATTAGCAGGCGTGGGTAGCCCTATAAATGAGTTGCTTTGGCGGGTATCGATATTAAACTTGGCCAGCCGCCATGCCGAAAGCAGTGGAATCAATAGCGCCGGAATACAGAAAAGTACACTTACCCAGTCAAATTGCGAGGTATTATTGGGTAAATGAAAGATGATAGGTAAAAAGTGATAGCTGTTAAGTGCATCGTTAATGGCTATATAAGCCAACATGCCGGGCAATACACCAAATGTAACTACATCGGCTAACGAGTCTAACTGCTTTCCCAAGGGAGAATCTACCTTTAAAGCCCGAGCCACAAACCCATCGCAAAAATCAAAAAATGCAGCAGCAAACATTAGGTAAACAGCCCAATCGTTATTGCTAAGGCCCGTCATACGGGTATAATGGTCAGGAAATTTTAGCGATAAAATACCCAAAACACCACAAGTAAGGTTTAGCAGGGTAATATAATTGGGTATGTTCCGCTTTATCATCGGTAGCAAAGGTAGTAAATAGGGCATAGGGTATTGCGTATAGGAGATAGAAAATAGTTCTCTGCCACTGATGATTACATAGCCCATGGTTTCAACCATGGGAATGAAGCCAAGCAGAGTAAATAATCCATACTAAAAACTTGCTAACAACGTTATGTAAGAAAGCCGCGCTTTTAGCACCAAATAGCAGCAACTTTTTAGGTAATATAGCTGTTAAAATGCCCGGTTGCTATAACAAGGCACCAACCAACCAACCAACCATTGAATGAAATTAGTTAGACTATCAATTGTTTTAGCGCTTTTAGTTGGCACGCAAGCCGCATTTGCACAAGCCCCCAAGTACAGTAACGAGTTTTTGGGTATAGGCGTTGGCGCCCGTGCATTGGGTATGTCAAACTCTAGCGTAGCTGCCGTTGGCGATGTTACCGCCGGTTATTGGAATCCTGCAGGTCTTAGCCGCATGACGGGTAAATACCAGGTAGGCTTAATGCACGCCGAGTATTTTGCCGGTATTGCCAAGTACGACTTTGGCTCGGTAGCGGCCCGTATCGACTCTAATAGCGCTGCGGCCTTTACCGTTATCCGCTTTGGGGTTGATGATATACCCAATACCACCGAACTGATTGATAAAGACGGCAACGTGAATTACGATAATATACAGTCGTTCTCGGCGGCTGATTATGCGTTTTTACTTACCTACTCTCGCTTAAACAAAAAAATTGCAGGCCTGCGCTATGGTGCCAATGCCAAGCTTATTTACCGCAAGGTGGGCAAGTTTGCCAGTGCCTGGGGCTTTGGTATTGACTTAGGCTTACAGTACTCTGTAAAGCGTTGGAACTTTGGCCTTGCTTACCGCGATGCTACTTCAACATTTAATGCGTGGAGCTTTAACATCCCTGAAAACATGCGCGATGTGTTTAATGCTACAGGTAACACCATTCCTACCAACTCTGTAGAGGTTACCCTGCCCCGCCTGATATTGGGCGCGGGCTACATGTTTAACTTTGGCAAGCGTTTTAGCTTGTATACCGAGTTAAACTTTAATGTAACTACCGACGGTAAACGTAACACGCTAATAAAAAGCGACCCCTTTAGTATTGACCCTACTTTTGGTTTAGAACTGGGCTACAACAACTTAATATTTATTCGCGCCGGTGTGGGCAACATACAAAGCTATACCGATGATAATGCTAAGCGCGTAACTACAGTACAGCCCAACTTAGGCGTAGGCATTAAGCTGCGCAGTGTGTGTATTGATTATGCTTTGACTAACGTAGGCAATGCTTCGGTTGCGCCGTACTCTAATATATTCTCCTTGAGGTTTGATATTAATAGCAAAGGCGGAGGTAAGAAATAACCACAAAATTGTAAAACGTTTCGGAAAAGCGTATGAAAAACTTTTACCTCTCAATACTAATTCTTGCTCTTACAACCCTTGCTGCCAAGGCTCAAATTACGTATGGCAATGAGTGGATTGACTATAGCCAGCAGTATTACAAGTTCCCCATTAGTAAAACGGGTGTTTACCGTATCGATTCGGCAGCACTTGCCAATGCGGGTATCCCTATTTCATCCATCAACCCACAAAACCTGCAATTGTTTGGCCGCAGCCAGCAAATAGCCGTTTATGTTAGTGGAGAAGATGATAACGTATTTAATAGCGGTGACTATATTGAATTTTATGCCGAACTGAATGATGGCTGGTTGGATAAAGAGCTGTACGACGGCCCCAATCAAACCCAAACCAACCCGTATTGGAGCTTGTATAGCGACACAGCTTATTATTTTATATCGTGGAACCAAACGGGCAACAATTTGCGTTTTACACCCGTGCAATGGGAACCTAACAATAGCTACGATGTAGCTACCTATTTCATCCGCGAATATGTTGACATACGCGAAGCCCGGCCTGCGGTTTCTGCTTGGCGTTACAACTTTGGCAAACTAAATTCCATTGACGGTAGCGACCCCGATTATATTGATGGCGAAGGCTGGTGCGGTGGCCGTATTAGTGCACCCAACGGAGCGGTAACGGGCAGCAGTGCCCCTGCGGCTTTGCCTACAGCCAATGCTGTTACCAATACCGGTATTGATGCCCAATACACCTTTAGGTTTGTAACCGCTAATAACGATTTGGCGGGTTCGCCCAACCATAGGTTTAAGCTTAAGTTTGCCAACTCAGCTCAGCTCGATTCATCGTATACAGGCTACCATATGCTAACATGGAGCTTTAATGTACCGGCATCGGCTTTGGGGGCAAGTACTACTCAGGCCCAATGGGAGTATTATAAACCTGCCCCTACCACTACGGCAACCAGCCGCAAGGTTTTTCAAAGGTTAACCTACCCGCATAGCTATAATTTAGAGGGTCAGTCAACCTACACTATGTACGTGCCCGATGCGGCCAATACCAGCAGCGCACAGCTAAACATTACCAACTTTAATGGTACGCCTGTTTTGTACGATTTGACTAACAACAAGCGCATTGATATAAATACTTCAGGCTCTACTTTTCAGGCTATTGCCCAAAACGGCGATGCGGGAAACAACAAATACTTTATAGCATCTATAGCAAGTATTGTAACTATTGCAGGCAGCGCAATAAAACCGGTAAATGCCGACCCGCAAAATTTTGCCAAATTTACCGACTTTGAAAACGTTGACAGGGATAAAAACTTTCTTATTGTTACCCATAAAAAACTGTGGGCCGAGGCTAACGATTATAAAAACTATAAAAACTTAAGTGGCTATACCGCTACCGTGGTTGATATTGAGGAGCTATATGACCAGTTTGCTGCCGGTGTGCACAAAACCCCGCTAAGCATGCGCCATTTTGCACATTATGCGCTTGATAACTGGACTGTGAAACCCGAATATTTATTGGTGATAGGCAAATCGGTAGAGCCTACATTTTGGCGCAACGGCAACCAAGCCGGCCCCGGTTACGACCCGTATAATGAGAATATGGTGCCCAGTGTTGGCTACCCACCGTCTGACAATTTAATTACCGCCTATACAAACGGCTCGGGCCCTGCGCCTGCATTGGCTACCGGCCGTATTAGCACACCCGTGCCGGCTGAGGTAAGCATGTATCTGAATAAGGTAATAGAATACGAAAGCAATGAGCCTGCCGAATGGATGAAAAACGTATTGCATTTTGCCGGTGGCAACACCCAAAATGGCGTTAACCAAATATTGGTTTACCTGAACAACTACAAAGCCATTTTAGAAGATACTTCGTATGGTGCCTATGTAAGGACGTTTACCAAATCAACCCCGGCGCCTATAGATATTTCGCTGGCCGATTCCATCACTACATTAATTAACCAAGGGGTTTCTGTAATGAACTTTTTTGGCCATGCCGCAGGTAGTTCTTTTGATATTGCGGTTGATGACCCATCTACTTTTAGCAATGCAGGTAAATACCCGTTAATACTAGCCAACTCGTGTTTTGCAGGCGATATTCACCAACCGCGCGGCTATTTAAACTGCGTAAGCGAAACGTTTGTTTTTCAGCAGCAAAAAGGCGCTATTGCCTTTTTAGCATCGGTAACGCAGGGTGTTACGCCTTACCTTAATTCATACTCAAACCGCCTGATACAAAACATGGGCTACCGACTGTACAACAAGCCTATTGGCCTTGCCATGAAAGAGGTTTGCGACAACTACGTAGCCAATGGCGATATTACCAATGAGTTTATTAAAGGCACTATGCTAGAGATGACTTTGGATGGCGACCCATCGTTGGTGATTAACTCTTTTCCACGGCCTGATTATGCCCTAACCGAACCGGGCGTGTATTTTAACCCGGCCGATGTTACCAGTAGCATTGATAGCTTCGACATTCATATTGTGGTTAACAATTTGGCCCGCGCCATGGCCGATACGGTTTTGTTGCAAATAAGCCGCAAATTTCCTGATAATAGCGATACTACCTATGTAATACCGGTGGTAAACCTTTATTATAAAGATACCTTTTCTATAACTATTCCGGTTGACCAATTTAAGGGCATTGGCATAAACACATTTACCGTACGTGTAGACTATACCCAGCTTACACCCGAAGAGAGCGAATTTAATAATGAGGTTACCGTTCAGCTAAACATCCGTTCAAGCGAGATTAGCCCTATTTACCCTTATGATTATGCCATTGTACCCGCCGGGCAAATAACACTTAAAGGCTCAACGTTTGACCCTTATGCACCATCACGAACCTATCGTTTGCAGGTAGATACTACCGATTTGTTTACCTCGCTTTTGGTTGATATGACGGTAACCCAAACGGGCGGTGTAATCAATTTTCCAATAAATCTGGGCTTGCCCGATAGCACCGTATATTTCTGGCGTATATCGCCCGATTCAGTACCGGGTGTATCAGGTTACAAATGGAAAGAAAGTTCATTTCAGGTGATAAATGGCTTAACAGGCTGGTCGCAAGACCATTTCTTCCAGTTTAAAAAGGATGGCTTTTCATTCTTAAACTACAACAGGCCAACCCGCAGGTTTGAATTACTTACAGGTTTTAAAACCCTATCGGTTGACAACCGCACGTTTTGCAATGAGTGTTATTCTGTATTCCCAACTATCCAATATAAAATAGATGCCGACGTGCAAGATTATGACGGGTATGATTTACCGCCTGCTATACACATTGCCGTTATAGACTCGCTTACACTAGAGCCTTGGGGTACTAAGTATATTGATGATAATGGTGTTGTGTACAACCCAACCCATGCCTATGGGCAAATAAACAGTAACAATATAACAGGCCGCGACAGGGTAGAATATTACTTTATATGGCGCCCTAATAAAAGTGGCCAAACCGCTAACCTGCTTAACTTTTTGCACCAAATACCGCAAAGCGCATACGTGGTAGCTTACTCGTGGAATAAAACATTATTTAACCACCCCCCTTATGCCAATAGCTTTGGTGTTATA
>JANOCJ010000293.1:0-2536 GCA_031412115.1 Flavobacteriales bacterium | reverse complement strand
GTTAGGTGAGCAAGGGTAATAGGCTTTATTATGTAATTGGTTATTTGGCTAATGGCTTTGGCACGCAGCAAATCATTGTCTTCAATAGATGAGCTTACCATATAAATAGTAATTTTTTTGCCCATAGCAGGCTCTATTTTTACAAACTCCTCCATAAACTGCCATCCATCCATTACAGGCATGTTAATGTCAAGCAAAATAACGTCGGGCAACAAATCATTGGCAAATACAACTGATTTAATATGGTTAATAGCTTCAAAGCCGTTTTGAAACACAAACACATTTTTGCACAAACCCTTTAGGGCAATAAGCTTTTGCAAGCTAAATACATATACTGAGTCGTCGTCAACAATATATGCAGTATCAATTTTCTTAGTCAGAATAAGGCCGCAAAGGTGGCTCAATATTTTACTGCATTATAGCGCTGTTTCATGCAGAATATAAGATAGTTGATGTAAGGACATTAATTAGCAGGGATTTATAAAAAATCTATATCATTGCATTTTACTCTATCTCACGCTATGCATTTAGGCCTTTTCGATTACGCCATTATTATCCTCTACTTTGTGTTTGTACTGGGCATAGGCTACGTTATTAAACGTAAAATAAAAACCAGCAACGATTTTTTAATGTCCAACAAATCCATACCCTTATGGATAACCAGTTTGGCATTTATATCGGCCAACCTGGGCGCGCAAGAGGTTATTGGCATGACGGCATCGGGCGCTAAGTATGGTATTATGACGGGCCATTTTTACTGGCTGGGCGCTATACCCGCTATGGTTTTTTTAGGCATATTTATGATGCCTTTTTACTACGGCAGCAAAGCCCGCTCGGTACCCGAATATTTAAAGCTGCGGTATGATGAAAAAACGCGCGGTTTCAACGCCGTGTCGTTTGCGCTAATGACCATCTTTTCATCGGGCATATCGCTATACGCGCTGGCTATTTTATTGCAGCAAATTTTAGGGTGGGATTTTTCCTTCTCTATACTTACCGCCGCCGGTATTGTAATGGTTTACACCTTTTTAGGGGGATTAACCAGCGCGGTGTATAACGAGACCTTGCAATTTTTTTTAATAGTATTAGGCATTGCCCCTATTGTATTTATAGGCCTAAATCAAATTGGTGGGTGGGAAGGCCTGCAAGCCAATCTGGATGCCGAGAAACTACATACATGGAAATACATGGCCTCGTCGGCCAATAATAGTATGGGCGTAAACATATGGCAAATGTTTATGGGCTTGGGTTTTGTACTTTCCTTCGGCTATTGGTGCACCGACTTTTTGGTGGTGCAACGCGCCATGATAGCCCGCAACATGAACGAGGCAAGGCGAACGCCTATTATAGCGGCATTCCCCAAAATGCTAATGCCTATAATTGTTATTATGCCCGGCCTTATTGCCATGGCGCTGATGAATAGTGGCAGCGGGTACGAAATACCCATGAAGAATGCCACCGAGCTTAACTACGATTTAGCCCTGCCAACTCTTATTGCCCATTACTACCCTACGGGCCTGTTGGGCTTAGGTTTAACAGCCTTGTTAGCCTCTTTTATGAGTGGTATGGCGGGTAATGTTACCGCCTTTAATTCCGTATGGACGTTTGATATTTACCAAGCCTATTTTAAACCCAACGCCAGCGATGAACACTACCTGCGTGTAGGCAAAATAACAACGGTAGTAGGCATTTTAGCATCGGTATCAACAGCCTATGTGGCGGCGCAATTCAACAATATTATGGAGTTTTTGCAGCTTATTTTCGGCTTTGTAAATGCCCCGCTTTTTGCTACCTTCTTTTTAGGCATGTTTTGGAAACGCACCACCGGCCATGGCGCTTTTATTGGCCTTGCGGCCGGAACCTTGGGCGCAACCATTACCCACGGCCTTACCTTCGCCGAGGGCAAAGGCGGCTGGATTGCCGAAATGTTTTTGCTGCGGTCGGCTATGGCGCAGGCGTTTGTAATAGCTATGGTGGCGTTTACAGCCTGTTTTATAACCACCATTGCAGTTAGTTTATTTACCAAACCCAAGCCCGACGAGGAGCTGAAAGGCTTAGTATATAGCCTTACCCCGCAAATGAAAGATGGTGCCGTTGGCTTTATGAAAAACCCCGTAACCCTTGGCGTTTTGGTATTAATTATAACCGTAGTAATAAACTTTATATTGTTTTAGTATGGAAAAGCGCTTTACCGACCTCCGTTTTGTAATTGGACTGTTTTTTTCTATAACCGGTATTTTACTGCTAATAGCAGCATTTACAAAGGTTGCAGCACATAAGTGGGAAGAAAATGTGAACCTTTATGCAGGTCTGGTTGTATTAATTTTTGGTATTGGCATGTTTTTAGCTGCTGTGCGAAACAAGCAGGTTGATTAATTTTGCCTACCGGCAATTGTAGTTGGAACAAATTTTAAAACAAAACAGTAAAACGCATTACCATGAAAAAGAATCGCCTTATTTTAATAAACGCTGCTTTTGCAGCCATAGCAGTACTAGCCATTAGCTTTATAGGTTGTACTACCGAAGAGGACCCGGG
>JANOCJ010000292.1:0-2107 GCA_031412115.1 Flavobacteriales bacterium | reverse complement strand
CTACTTACAACCCACAAAATGCCAACTACGACAATGCCCCAATTAACAACGTATCTGACGTAGCTGCTAACTTTACCTACAACGGTGTACAAAACGAAGTAACATTTACCAACACATCAACCAACGGTGTTGAATATGCTTGGATCTTTGGCGACGGTCAATTCTCTACCGAAGCAAACCCTGTACACACATACCCAAATAACGATGCAAGCTATACTGTAGCTATGATAGCTATTCAACCTTGTGGTATTGATACTACTATACAGCAAATAAACGTAGCGGTAGGTATTAAAGAATATGCCAATGTATTTGGTGTAACCTTGTTCCCTAACCCTGCACAAGACCTTGCTACCATTAACTTTAACAACCCTGCTGCTGAAAATGTAAGCGTTTCGGTTTACAATGTAACAGGCCAAATGGTTGATGTTATTAACTATGGCAAATTGGTTGCCGGCAAACAAAACCTGCTGGTAAATACTGCTAACTATAACAACGGTGTATACTTTGTACGCCTTACTGTTGGCGGCCAAAACCAAACCATGCGCGTAGTTGTAGCTAAGTAATTATATATCGTATGTATGAGGAATGAAACCCTGCCGCGAAAGCGGTGGGGTTTTGTTTTTTATCAATGCCCTACATTGCAATTTCAATTACTTTAGCGGCAAAACAGTTAGCATTGAAAAAAGCCGAATTAATTTTAGCCTTACTATTTATAATTGGTTCAATACTCGATTTATTTTTTGTCCCCGGCACACAATGGGTAATGCTACTTTCGGCAATGGCGTTATCAAGCCTCTATTTCTATTTAGGTTTTGCGTTGTTAAATAACATACCATTAAGCGGCATTTTTAAAAAGTATGCATACCAAGGCATCAGCAGCTTGCGTATAAGTGGCGCAGTAATTACAGGCTTTCTTTTAGCAATAACAGTAATAGGGGTATTATTTAAGTTTATGTTTTGGAAAGGGGCTTACGTTATCCTGTTTTTTACCGTTGTGCCGTATGCTGTTATTATCATTATCAGCTTGATAAGGTTTAGCAAAACAGAAGATGGGTATTATACAGGTATAATAACACGCGTAATACCGGCTACTATTGTGTCCATAATATTGAACGCTTTGCCATCAACTTTTTGGGTTGAGATAAAATATGAAAACTACCCTTACTATGTAGAGGCATTAAAGGAATTGGAGACAAATCCTGATATTATTAAAGCCGAGATGAAAGTAAACGCCATGCGCGAACGTATGGAGCAAGAGCGGGGAGAATAAAAAACTACTGCTTAATAAAATCGTCCTTTTCGCCAGCTTTATAAATACTAAGTTCGGTTTGTTGGCGGGCATCAAGGTATTCTTTATAGCGGGCAGAGAATTGCACTCGCTCTTCAATGGTACGCTCTAAGTTACCTTGCACTGATAGGAGCAGTTCAAACGCTTCGCGCAGCGCGCCTAAGCCGCCGTAGTTGTAAGTAACATAATCGGCTAGGTTGTTATTCTTTACGTAGTTGATAAACGTTTGCGGCCCCGCGCGGTTAATCATTATACGAAGGCCTGCCTGTTGCGCAATTGATAAATCTATGACATCATCAAAAAACATAGCGGCATTGTTGGGGTGCATAGTGCTTTGGCCTTCCAGGTAATGGTTTAGGGCCTTGTCTTTTTGCTTTACACCGTAGTATATAGCGTTAAATTTCTCACGCGTGGCAAGCATTTTAGCGCTGTCGTTGGGTTCGCCGGTAATAACTATAATTGGAATAATTGCGCCTGTTTCTAACCAAAAAGAAAAGCGAAGCAAGTTTAACCCCATACTGTCAGGCTCGCTAAAGCCGCTACCGCTGGTGGCGCTTTTGTTGCCGTTGTTAAACACACCATCCCAATCAAACACCAAATACTGGGTGCTGATTAATTTGTGTTTTAATGCATCGGCAGGGGCAAAAAATTCGCCTTTAAAATCTTCAGGTTTAAACATGGTACAATAGTAACAAAATGATTGGAACAAATGTTTGCTGCCCCAATTACTGTTTGCGCAAAGTTAATTTTACCACCACCGGAAAATGGTCAGACGGCCAATGCCCGTTGGGTAATTTATCGTTAAGTACCTGATAGCTT
>JANOCJ010000291.1:0-18738 GCA_031412115.1 Flavobacteriales bacterium | reverse complement strand
ATAGACCGTGTGCTAACCCATAAAGTATGGGGCTTTGTAATATTTGCAGTGGTTATGCTGGTGGTGTTCCAAAGTATTTTTGCATGGTCAACCTACCCAATGGACTGGATTGACAGGGGTTTTGCCAACCTTGCCGAATGGCTTACCACCCAATTGCCGCCCGGTTTATTTACTGATTTAGTAACCGGTGGCATACTGCCCGGCCTAAGCGGTGTGTTCATGTTTATACCCCAAATTGCTTTGCTGTTTGGGTTTATAGCCATACTGGAAGATAGCGGCTACATGGCCCGCGTATCTTTTATTATGGATAGGCTGATGCGTAAATTTGGGTTGAATGGGCGCTCGGTTATTCCGCTTATTAGCGGCATGGCCTGTGCCGTTCCGGCAATCATGTCTACCCGCACCATTAGCAACACGCGCGAGCGTATGGTTACCATTTTTATTACCCCGTTAATGAGCTGCTCGGCACGGTTGCCGGTATATGCGTTAATGATAGCGCTGGTAATACCCAACACTTATATTTTCGGTTTTATCAGCCTACAGGCCCTTACCTTTTTTGCCATGTATATGCTAGGCATAGTAGCCGCAATACTTACGGCGCTGGTATTAAAATACATTGTGCGCGCTAAAGAGCGTAGCGTATTTATAATGGAGATGCCCATTTACCGCCTGCCCAAAGCCAAAACGGTAACCTTGGCTATGGTTGAAAAAGTTAAGGTTTTTATACGCGATGCAGGAGGGATAATTTTAGCTATAGCTATTGTACTTTGGGTATTATCTACTAACGGCCCGGGCCAATCGTTTGATAAAATTGATGTTAAATACAACACGCTGTCGCAAGATACTACTACCATTAAAACTGAGCAATGGGAGGCCATGCGCCAGTCTGAAAAGCTAACTGAATCATACGCCGGAATTATGGGGCGCAAAATTGAACCCGCTATAAAACCGTTGGGTTTTGACTGGAAAATTGGTTTGGCTTTAGTAACATCATTTGCTGCGCGCGAGGTATTTGTGGGCACTATGGCAACCATATACAGCGTAGGCAACACAGGCACACAGGCAACTATACGCCAACGCATGGAAAATGATATTGACCCCGCCACAGGCCGCAGCCGCTATACCGTTGCGCTGGGTTTATCTATAATGGTATTTTATGTTTTTGCCTTGCAGTGTATGAGCACGCTGGCCGTTGTGTATAGAGAAACCAAGCACTGGTATATACCCGTTGCACAACTTATCTATATGGGTGCTTTAGCCTACTTTGGTAGCTTGCTGGTATACAATTTGTTTAGCTAGGAGTATGAAGCTTACAATTATTTTATTTTTCTCTTTAATACTATGTGGAGGCCGTGTTTCTGCCCAAACGGGCAGTTACCTGCTAAAGGTTTACGACCCCGTTAATGAACGTACTGCTTTTGTTAACACCAAAGGCGATACAATCATTCCTTTTGGCAAATATCAATTTTGTACTACTGATACCTTTCGCACCTATGCTATTGTATTACTACCCGGCCAAGGCTGGGTAGCTATAGACCGCAATGAGAAAATACTGTATCGCGTTTTTGTGCGCGACAATGGACCCGACTATGAATCGGAGGGCTTGTTCCGCATTAGGGAAAACGGCCTTATAGGCTTTGCCGATTATGCTACGGGGGCTATTGTTATCCCTCCACAATTTAAAGGTGCATGGCAGTTTGAAAACGGCCGCACCCGCGTAAGCCCCGACTGTGACGAAAAAGCAGACGGCGATAACCACCACATGTGGGTGGGCGGCCAGTGGAGTTATATAGATAGACAGGGAAACCCACTACATTAAACTATTCTCCTCATTTCTCCGTTACATTTTTTCATTCGCTAATTGGCTAATCCGCACATTGGCTAATTAACTTATATTTGCAGGCTAATGACATTTGTACACCCCGCTTTTCTTTGGGCCTTGGCAGCCATAGCTATTCCGGTAGCCATACACCTGTTTAACTTCAGGCGGTACAAAACGGTTTATTTCTCAAGCCTTAAGTTTTTAAAAGAGGTACAAACCGAAACGAAAAAAAGCCGCAAGCTTAAACATTACTTAGTATTGGCAAGTCGTATACTGGCAATTACTGCGCTGGTTATGGCTTTTGCAAGGCCCATAATTCCTACCGCAGGTAGTAAGGTTAAAGCCGGAGACAGGGCTGTATCGGTATATATAGATAACTCGTATAGCATGCAGGCCATAGGGCCCGATGGCAGCCTGTTAGACAAAGCCAAGCAAACCGCCGAAGAGTTGGTTAAGCAATACAAACCGTCTGATAAATTTCAATTATTAACTAACGATTTTGAGGGTAAGCATCAACGCCTGCTAAACCGCGACGAGTTTTTGGATGTATTGAAGGAGGTTGATTATTCACCGGCGTTTCGCAAACTGTCGGAAGTATTCTCGCGCCAGCGCGACTTTTTAAACAGTGAGCAGCAGCCTAATAAGCAGGCTTTTGTTATATCTGATTTTCAAAAATCGGGGTTTGACCCGGAGGTGCTAAAGAATGATACTTCAATTATCAGCCATCTAATCCCCCTAAAAGCCAATGCAACCAATAATTTGTATGTTGACAGTGTTTGGTTTGCTACCCCCTACCGCAAGCTAAACCAACCCGAAGAACTTACAGTACGCGTAGTAAATAGCGGAACCACAGATGCCGACAACATTCCCCTAAAGCTGTTTATTAATAAGGTGCAAAAGTCACCCACGTCGGTAAACATTAAGGCCGGAGAACGCATTGAAGTAAAACTATCATACACCATACAACAACCGGGCATACAGTTTGCCGAGCTGCAATTGACTGACCACCCCATTACGTACGATGATAAATTTTTCTTCTCTTACGCAATTGCCAACAACCTAAATGTGCTGGCTATAAACGGCCCCGGCGAAAGCCCATATTTAAACTCGCTGTTTGGTAATGATGTGTACACCAAGCTTACCAACATGCCCGAGGGGCAGATAGATTATGCCGCCTTTAGCGCGCACCCGCTTATTATTTTAAACGGCGTTAAAAGTATATCGTCAGGCTTGTCTGCCGAATTGAAAAAGTTTACTGATGCCGGTGGCAGCTTGTTCGTCTTCCCTCCTACTGCGGGTGGAGATTTGGATAGCTACAAACAGTTTCTGGCCCTTGAAAAAACCGCTTGGTTTGAGGCATTGGATACCAATAAAAGTCGCGTTACTACCCTTGCCCTGCAAGATGCTATATATAAAGACGTTTTTGAAAAACAGCCCAATAATATTGACCTACCAGTGGCATTTAAGCATTATGCTTTTAGTCGCGCATTGGCGGGAGAAGAAGTGCTGATGAAGTTTGCGAACGGGCAAAGCTTTTTAAGCCGCTTTACGGCAGGTAAAGGCCGTATTTATTTGTGTGGTTCGCCGCTGGATGCGCAGTATACCAACTTCCCCAAACATGCGTTGTTTGTGCCCACTATGTACAAAGTGGCCTTGTATAGTGGTACAACATCGCCACTATATTATCAAGCGGGTAATGACAATGCTATTGAAGCAGGCAATGTTACCACCAATGGCGACGATGTGTTTAAGGTGAAAGAATTGTCGGGCAAAACCGAATTTATACCGGGCCACCGCAACACCGGCTACGGTACAGTTATAGACCTTGGCAACCAAGCCAAAGAGGCCGGTAATTATATGCTGATGGCAGGCGCCGATACCCTTACCCCGATTGCTGTAAACTATAACCGCAATGAGAGTAATTTGGAAACCGTAAGCGATGAGGATATTGCCGAAGGATTGGACAAACAAAACCTTGATAATTTTTCGGTTTTGGATGTGATGAAGAAAGGTATTGCCAACTCACTATCTGAAGTAGCGGAAGGTATGCAACTATGGCGTTGGTTTATATTTGCAGCCCTATTCTTTTTGTTGCTGGAAGTGGCATTGCTACGCTTATTAAAATAATGATGGAAGCGCCCATAGAAAACACAGCAGGCCCGCAACAAGTACCCTTGCTGCTTAAAATACTCTGCTATTTTATTATAGTAAAAACGGGGGTAAAAATATTACTGTCGTTTATATTCTTTGTCAGCGGTGGACATATCGAAGCACTGAAAAAATCAATAGGGTTTGATACAATAGATAATGGCGGAATACCCCTACAACTCTTTCTTATAATATGTGGAAGCCTACATATATACGCTGCTATGCAAATGCTGCAACTAAAGCGCATAGGCTTATTTATGCATTTGGTATTAACGTTGGTACTATTCTTTGGCCCCGCATTTTTTGCTCCCGAAACATATAAGTATACTGCATCGCGCTTAGGGTTTATGTTGCCTATGCTGGTACTGCCGGGTATGTATTATAGTAGGATGAAGTGACGTGTAAACGTCATCCCGAACTTGTTTCGGGATCTGATGATACGGTAGGAAAGCTATATACAGATGCTGAAACAAGTTCAGCATGACGGCAAACCATTTAAAACCCCGCCACCACACTAATCTCTACATTAGCATCTTTAGGAAGGCGCGCTACTTCAACCGTTTCACGTGCCGGAAAATCGGCTTTAAAATAGCTGCCGTAAATTTCATTCACCTTGGCAAAATCGTCCATACTTTTTAAAAATATGGTGGTTTTAATAATGTGCTCAAACCCAAAGCCGGCTTCGGCCAGTATGCCGTGCAGGTTTTCCATTACGCGGAAGGTTTCGGCCTCAATGTTATCGTTTTCAAAAGCCCCGGTATCGGGGTTAAGCGCTATTTGGCCCGATACAAAAAGCATATTACCATATTGCACTGCCTGGCTGTAAGGGCCAATAGGCTGCGGTGCCATAGGGGTTGAAACGACCTTCTTCATATCGCAAATGTATACGTTCTATGTAAACTTACCATTAAACTGCTTGACAAGTATAAAAGTTATTACTATATTTGCACAACTTTTACGGAATGAACAAATGAAGAGGGCTCCCAAAAGGCCCTTTTTTGTTACCCAATAATTTGGCTCATTGCCTACAAAAGCAAGTAAAAATGATTAGCAAAGAACGCATAGCACAACTGGCAAACGAGCACTTAGTAGGTACTCCCAACTATTTGGTAGATATTAAAGTGTCTCGCACAAACCACATCATTGTTAGTATTGATAATGATGGTGGCGGCATAAATATTAAAGATTGTGTTGCCCTTAGCCGCCATATTGAAGAAAGCCTAGACCGCGAGAAAGAAGATTTTGAGTTGGAGGTATCATCGCACGGTATTGGCCAGCCTTTATTAATGCTACGCCAGTACAAAAAAAACATGGGCCGCATGGTGGTAGTTTTAGCTACCAACGGCCATAAGTTTGAAGGCGTAATGATCAACGTAACGGATACTGACATATCAGTTGACGAGGAATTTAAAGACCCCGTTACTAAAAAGAAAGCCATGCGCACGGTAACAATGCCCTACGCAGATATTAAACAAACCATTGTAACATTTAAGTTTAAATAACACATAATAAACAAATTAAACAGCTATTGTTATGGACAGCAAAACGCTTATAGAGTCGTTTTCCGAGTTTAAAGATGTAAAGAACATTGACCGGGTAACGATGATGAGTATTCTGGAAGATGTTATTCGCAACACCTTGCAAAAACGCTATGGCAGCGATGATAACTTTAACATCATTATCAATACCGATAAAGGCGATTTAGAGATATGGCGTAACCGCCAGATTGTTGACGATGAGTGGGCTGAAGATAGCTTTGACTTTGACGAAAACAAACATATAAGCCTTACCGAGGCACAAAAAATTGAGCCCGATTTTGATATTGGCGAGGAGGTATCGGAGCAAATGTTTATTGAAGATTTTGGCCGCCGTATGGTATTGGCATTGCGCCAAAACCTGCAAAGCCGCTTGTTAGACCTTGAGAAAGACGCACTGTTTCGCAAATACACCGAGCGTGTGGGCGAAATTATTACTGCCGAGGTTTACCAAATTTGGAAAAAAGAAATTTTGTTGTTGGATGAAGAAGGTAACGAGCTTATCTTATCTAAAGACCAACAAATACCAACCGACTTCTTTAAAAAAGGAGACTCTGTACGTGCCGTTACCCTTAAGGTTGAGATGAGGAACAACTCTCCGGTTATTAGCCTGTCACGCACATCGCCTATATTTTTAGAGCGTTTGTTTGAAATGGAAGTACCCGAAATTTTTGATGGCCTTATTACCATTAAAAACATTGTACGCACCCCCGGCGAACGTGCTAAGGTGGCAGTAGAATCGTACGACGACCGTATTGACCCTGTAGGCGCTTGTGTAGGTATGAAAGGATCGCGTATACATGGTATAGTACGTGAATTGCATAACGAGAATATTGACGTTATTAACTACACATCAAACATTCCATTATACATATCGCGTGCATTAAACCCCGCCAAAATAAGCTCAATTAAAATTGACGAGGACACCAAACGCGCCGAAGTATATTTAAAACCCGACCAAGTATCGCTTGCCATTGGCAAAGGCGGCTTAAACATTAAGCTGGCCAGCAAGCTTACCGGTTATGAAATTGACGTGTTCCGCGAAAGTGATATTGAATTGGATGATGACGTTGCATTAGACGAATTCTCTGACGAAATTGAATCGTGGATTATAGACCAACTGAAGGCTGTTGGTTGCGATACCGCACGCAGTGTATTAAGCCATAACGCTGAATACCTTGTTAATGCTACTGATTTGGAAGTTGAAACCATTGAAGAGGTATTGAGTATTTTACGCGCCGAGTTTGAATAAAAAACCGTTAATTTGCAAATTGCATAGTATAGCATAAATTCAGCCCACGGTAAAAGCCGTGGGTACTGATTTTTTTAGTTTAGAAGTTTTTTTAGAAGCATTAGAAAAGGAGAACAAATGGCCGAAACCGCAGCGCCTAAACGTTTAAGTAAAGTAGCAACCGAATTCAACATAAGTGTAACACACTTACGCGAGTTTTTGGAAGGGAAAGGCTTTGCCTATAGTAACCCTAACGAGAAACTTCCGGAAGAAGTATACTCTTTGGTATTAAAAGAATTTGGAAGCGACAAAGCCGTTAAGGAACAGGCGCAAAAGTTTCAGGAAACCACTTTGCGCACCCAGCGCGAAGCTGTTTCTATTGATGATAAAACAGCATCGGCCCGCGATAAAGATAAAAAGCGCGAAGAAGAAGCCGACGAGGTTTTAATTAAAAACCTGAATTTTGAAACAGCTAAAAAAGCCGAAAAGGCCAAAGAAAAAGTTGTAGAGAAAAAGGTTGAAGAAAAACCGGCTGAAGTAATTGTTCCTCCAGTAGTTGTTGAAGAACCCAAACCTGAGGTTGTAGAAAAACCACAGGAAATAGTTGCCGAAGTAGCTGCCCCACAAGTTGAGGCAGAACCGGAAACCGAAACCGAAACCAACGAAGGTGGCCCTAAAGTACTGCGTACTATAGACCTTGATGGTATAAACTCTAAAACCCGCCCTGATAAAAAGAAAGCGGCTGAGAAAAAGGTTGAAGAAAAGCCTGCTAAAAAAGGCGCAGCCAAAGGCAAAAAGGAAGAAGAAGCACCTGTAACAGAAGTAAAAGTTACCCCTGTAGCCGAAACCACTCCTACACCGGTTGTTGAAGAAGCCCCTGCAGTTGAAGAAACTAAAAGGGAAGAGCCTGAACACCACGAAACCAAGTTTACCAAACTTGACGGCCCAAAAATTATGGGCAAAATTGTGTTGCCAACACCGGCCGAGAAGAAGAAACCCCAACCGGTTGCCTCTACCCGCGAAGGTGCTGACGCTAAAAAGAAACGCAAGCGTATTCAACCTCCAACCAATAATACAACAGGAAACAATACCAACACCAATACTAACAACCGTCCCGGTGGCGGGCCAAACAACCGCCCAGGCGGAGGCCCAAATAACCGCCCCGGTGGAGGACCTAATAACCGCCCGGGTGGCGGCGGCGGCGTAAACCGCAATGCCCCTAAAGTGCCACTTACTGAGGAGGAAGTACAAAAACAAATTAAAGAAACACTGGCCCGCCTGGCCGACCGTGGTAACAAATCTAAAGGCGCTAAATACCGTCGCGAGAAACGCGATATGGTTAGCGAACGTAGGGTTGAGGCCATGGAGCAGGAAGAGCTGGACAAAAGGATACTTAAGGTAACAGAGTTTGTTACCGCTAACGAATTGGCCAAGATGATGGGCGTAGGTGTTACCGATGTAATATCTACCTGCATGAGCCTTGGTATGTTTGTTTCTATTAACCAACGGCTAGATGCTGAAGCCCTATCTATTGTTGCGGAAGAATTCCAATACAAAGTAGAGTTTGTAAGCGCCGACGTTTCTGAAGCTATTAAAGACGAGCCCGATGATCCGGCAGACTTAGTTACCCGTCCGCCAATTGTTACCGTTATGGGCCACGTTGACCACGGTAAAACATCGCTGCTTGACTACGTGCGTAAAGCAAACGTAATTGCAGGCGAAGCCGGTGGTATTACACAGCATATTGGTGCTTACACCGTTGAACTGGAAGATGGCCGCCACATTGCGTTCCTTGACACCCCAGGTCACGAGGCGTTTACCGCCATGCGTGCACGTGGTGCTAAAGTAACCGACGTTGCTATTATAGTAATAGCGGCTGACGATAGCGTGATGCCTCAAACAATTGAGGCTATTAACCACGCCCAGGCAGCTAACGTACCAATGGTATTTGCCATTAATAAAGTCGATAAACCGGGCGCTAACCCTGAGAAAATACGCGAACAGCTATCAGTAATGAACATACTGGTAGAAGAATGGGGCGGTAAATTCCAGTGCCAGGAAATATCAGCCAAACAAGGCTTAAATATTAACTTATTGCTTGATAAAGTATTGCTTGAAGCGGAAATGTTGGACCTTAAAGCCAACCCTAAAAAGAATGCTACAGGGACAATCATAGAGTCTACCCTTGATAAAGGCCGTGGATACGTTTCAACCATTTTGGTACAAAACGGCACCATGCGCATTGGCGACATTATGCTTGCAGGTCCACACAGTGGCCGTGTTAAAGCTATGTTTAACGAGCGTGGCCAACCTCTTACAGAGGCAGGCCCTGCTACACCGGCCGTAATATTAGGCCTTAGCGGTGCGCCACAAGCCGGCGACTTGTTTAACATTATGGATGATGAGCGCGAAGCCCGCGACATTGCCAACAAACGTACCCAATTGCAGCGCGAGCAAGGCTTACGTACCCACAAGCACATTACGCTTGATGAGATTGGACGCCGTATTGCTATTGGCGACTTTAAAGAACTTAACGTTATTGTTAAAGGTGACGTGGATGGCTCTATTGAAGCACTTTCCGACTCGTTATTGAAATTATCTACTGCGCAAATACAGGTTAACATCATCCACAAATCGGTGGGTGCGGTTACTGAAAGCGACGTACTGTTGGCATCGGCGTCTAACGCTATTATCGTTGCCTTCCAGGTTCGTCCTTCGCCTGCTGCACGCCGCTTGGCCGAGAATGAGGAAATTGAGATACGCCAGTACTCTATCATCTACAACGCTATTGAGGAAGTAAAAGCGGCTATGGAGGGTATGCTATCGCCTGATATTGAAGAGAAAATTGTTTGTAACATTGAAGTGCGCGAGGTATTTAAAATTACCAAAGTGGGCACTGTTGCAGGTTGTATGGTGTTGGACGGTAAAGTACACCGTAACACACGCATACGCTTAATACGAGATGGTATTGTTATTTACAACGGCGCTTTAGGCCAGTTGAAACGCTTTAAAGATGATGTGAAAGAAGTAGCAGCAGGCTTTGAGTGCGGCTTAAGCATTGAAAACTTTAACGACCTTAAAGTAGGCGATATTATTGAAGGCTACGAAGAAGTTGAAGTAAAACGTAAACTGTAAGTTTTCGTCACACTCAACTTGTTGAAGTGTGAACGACCTAGTTATATAATTAACGCCTCAAATTTTCGGGGCGTTTTTTATTGTTATACCTTTAAATAAAGGCCTGTATGAAGCAGGCAGCACCATTTGCCTGCGGCGTCCGCCCGGATGAATGGCTTCATCCATTCGGACGGGATTGTCTGCCGACGGCATTACTTTTTGCTTGATCAAAAAGTAATCAAAAAATCAAGGGCTGTCATTTCTCACCGACCTGCTACGGGGCATTCACTAAACCGCGCAAACTTGTCTGCCTGCGGCAGACTTCAAACAACGCGCGCTTTGTTTCGATTACATCGAAACACGTTCACTTTCCTTGCAGGTGCCCGTTTCGAAATGAAGGCCCTTCCTGCTTACGCCTCAAATTAATACGTTTAAATTAGTGAGGGGGTGACCATCAACTTTTCTCGCCACACGCCACAAATCACTCGACACTTATAGAAACTCTCCCGCTTTAGGCCCCATACAAAAAAGCAAATCCATTGCACTTAAATTGGATTGGAATTCAAACTTCTCGCTAAACACTTGGCGGTATTTTTTGCCGCTATAGCAATTGGGTTCTTTGGGCGAAATTTGAAAACGGTGGTCGTTATTATGTGCTGGTTGAGGAAGAAACGCTTCCGTAAAATGGAGCTCTGCTTTTACTTTTAACAACTTCAGCAAAACGTTTAGCAGTGAGGTATTATATTCAAACAAATATTGATGTTGCTCTTTATAAAACGGCGCAAAATCATCAGCATAAAACTCAAAAAATGGTGAGCTGTTATATGCTGAAACTATAGCCTGCCAATGGATGCGCTGCCAATTAGTTGAATAATCAATCTCGGTTTCGGTAATTAGCTGCTGGCTATTCTTGCCTTTTTTTAGCGGAATGATAAGCGGTAATGGCCCGTTAGCACCCAATATAACCGCACGGTTGCGGTAGGTTTGCTTTACAAAATGCTCGTGTTGTTCTATCGTTGCGCCGCCAGCATTGGCAATGTGCGCAACATATTCTATTGGCGGAAGGTATGCGGTAGATAGTAATGGGTACTGCATAATTAATTTATCATTTTGAAAAAACGGTCGTACCTAAACGCGCCGTTGATGTCTTTAGAAAGCCATATAAACCAAGCCTTGCCTACAATATGGTCTTCGGGTACAAAACCCCATACGCGCGAGTCGGACGAGCGGTCGCGGTTATCGCCCATCATAAAATAATAGTCCTGTTTAAAGGTATAAGATGAAACGTTTTGTCCGTTAATCTTGATGTACGGGCCATTTACAACCAATGTGTTATGCTCATACTGCTCAATAATGCGCTTGTACAACACTATATTTCCTTCGTTCAACTGTATGGTCATACCCTTTTGCGGAATGGTAACAGGGCCAAAGTTATCGAGGTTCCAGTCGTATTCCGTATCGTGCGTAAGCACCTCGCCGGTACCTATACCGGGGTTATAAATATTCATCCACACCGAATCTACCTCTGGCAGTTTTTTCAACTCTTCGGCTTTTTCGGGTGTTATAAAAAAGTTGTGTAACCGTAACGAATTGGTTGGTGTTGGGTAGCCAAAACCACGTTCAGCAAAGTATTCCGGTAGGCGGTCTTGTTTCAACCCAGCCATATAGCTTAGCTGCACATGTTGTGGCAAGGCTTGTTCTTCTCCATTAATAAAAATCTTTTTATCACTAATTTTAAAAGTGTCTCCCGGCAACCCTACGCAACGCTTAATGTAGTTTAGCTTACGGTCTATTGGTTCATCATCTGGCACAGGGTAGTTAAAAACCACTACATCTCTCCTACTTATATTAGTAAAACCGGGCAGGCGAAAATAATCAAGCAACAACCCATCGTAATACGATTTGCCATTGCCCAGGCTTTGCATAAACGGAATAGCAATTGGGCTTATAGGCAAGCGTGGCCCGTAATGAAATTTGCTTACAGTAATAAAGTCGCCCTCTAACAACGTAGCTTCCATGCTTTGGCTGGGTATGTTGTAGGTTTCAAACCACAGGGGTTTAACATAGCCTACTACAAATACCATTGCCAGGATAATAGCCTCAAACCACTCGCGCAAAAAAGGCGAACGGTGTTTTATTTTATGGCGTTGCCCTTCGTATTTATACGCCGGAATAAAGGCTATAACGGGCAACATAAATACACCAAAAATTAACCCTAATACAAAGTGGTGAAAGCGGCGCAGGCCAAACACATACAGCAAATCAAGCAGGGTAATAATAACAAACAAAAAACCAATAACGGGAATAAACATAAACAGCAGCCAACTAAGTGGCCGACCGGTTATTTGCAGTACTTTGTAAATATTAAAAACGGGAATAAATGCATACCAGCCTTTTGTACCTGCCTTGCGAAATATGAAAAACAGCGAGCCAAACAGCGTTAGCACTGCTACAAGCATTGTTATTTCAATAGCAGCGGCGGGTATTACCATTGGCGAATTTAGAATTGTAAAGATAGCAGATAGAGTGAGCCCATCTCATCATCATTATCAGTAACGGCATAAAACTCATATTTGTTGTCTGTTTTGCGATGCAGAGCAATAGATTCTACTTTGCCCCGTATACCCGATTCTTCATCCAATGTTAGTTGAGCATTGGGTATTAGTTCTGCATCTGTTAACCGTTGGCTTATGTTGGCAAAATAGCCAATGGCGCTGCCTACAACCTTCCCATCGTCGTAAGCATTGTCGGTTAGTTCAGCAGCGGCAGTATATACCAATATATCTTCTTCTTCTAAATAATAAGCGCCGGTAAAACCTGCTTTTACGCCGTTTATATCAGCAATTGATGATTGAATTATATGCACATCAAAAGGCAATTCCCAAGGTGTTGTGGTATTAGTAACCGCTATAAAATTGCCGCCGTTTATGTTGCCCCTGTTTAGTATCACAAGCTTATCTTTTACTTGCGCAAGCCCTTCAATATTCAATTCTACACCGCTACCCATATTCTCGCGCAGCAGTTGGTAAAACTGTGGCCAATGTTCAACTTCGCCAACCTCGTTGCTATACAGGTTTACCAGCATGGCCTTATCTCGCTGCGGCGATTTTGAGCCCGAGCCAATAACCAGCAGCATAGGGTCGTAGCCGCGCTGTAGTACTACCGACATGGCTTCCCAATCGGGTTTTATTTTTTTGGGTAAAGCATCGGTACTAAGGCTTTCATTAAGCCTTATACGGTAAAGAAAATTAAAGTTTTTTTTATAGAGATAAAGCCACGAAAGGTTGTCGCCTGCAATGTAAATGTTATCAGCAAAAACCTCAATTGCCGATGCCGATTGCAAATAGCCGGGAATAACTTCGCAGATGCGTTTAACTATCACAATGCTAATCTACTGCAAAAATGGATTGTATTTTCGCTCATTGCCAATGGTGGTAGTTTGGCCGTGGCCGGGGTAAACCAGATATTCATCATCCAACCTAAAAAGGTTTTTCTTAATGCTGGTAATTAGCTGGTCGTGGTTGCCACTGGGCAAATCGGTGCGGCCAATGCTTAGGTAGAACAACACATCGCCACCAAACATTATGCGCTGGTCGGCATTGTAAAAAGCCAAATGTCCGGGCGAGTGGCCGGGAAGGAACAATATCTCTAATCGGCTTACGCCAAACTCAATAATATCGCCTTGATCAATAAATTTTTCGGCCTCCGGAAAAGGCAATTGTAGGTCAATACCATAGTTGGCGGCAAACTGCGGCGCAGCATCTAAAATATACTGCTCTATTTGATTAAACTGTGGTTTAAGGCCGTATTTGGTAAATACGTAGTTAAGGCCCATTACATGGTCAATATGCGTATGGGTAAGCAAAAGCTGCACAGGCTTTAACTTGTTGCTTTCAATAAACTGTGCCAACTCTTCCTCCTCGCGGGGGTTAGAACAACCGGGGTCAATTATAATACAATCGCCCGTCTCGTCGTAGGCTACGTAGGTATTCTCGTAAAATGGACCAAATACAAATGTGGATACCTTAATCATAAAACATCAATTTACTCCCCTTCTCCTTTAGGAGAAGAGGTTGGGGGATGAGGTAAACTAAACGTTAAAACGGAAGTGCATCAAATCGCCATCTTGCACAATGTATTCTTTGCCCTCAACAGCCAATTTACCGGCATCGCGGCAGGCCGATTCTGAACCTAACGCTACATAATCATCGTAGTGAATAACCTCGGCACGGATAAAGCCTTTTTCAAAGTCGGTGTGGATAACACCGGCAGCTTGTGGGGCTGTATCGCCTTTGTGTATAGTCCAAGCACGTACTTCTTTCTCGCCTGCGGTAAAGTACGTTTGCAGGCTTAATAAGCGGTAGGCCGATTTTATCAGTTTGTTAACGCCGGGTTCGTCAAGGCCAATGTCGGCCAAAAACATTTCGCGCTCTTCAAAAGTCTCCAGCGATGCAATTTCAGCCTCAATAGCGGCAGTAATAACAAGCACCTCAGCATTTTCGGCAGCTACTGCTGCTTTTATTTGTTCTACATACTGGTTGCCGGTTTTAGCCGAAGCCTCGTCAACATTGCACAAATACAATACAGGCTTTTCGGTTAGCAAGCAAAGGTCGGCAGCATGTTTACGGTCTTCATCGCTAACGGGAGCGTTGCGGGCGTTCATGCCTTTCTCTAAATGCTCTTTGTAGATAGACAATACTTCAAAGGCTTTTTTAGAATCTTTATCGCCTGCCCTACCCAGTTTTTCAACCTTTTGTATTTTCTTTTCAATCGACTCCAAGTCTTTAAACTGAAGCTCGATATCAATTACTTCTTTGTCGCGCACGGGGTTTACCGAACCATCAACGTGTACCACGTTAGGGTCGTCAAAGCAACGCACTACATGGATGATGGCATCCGTTTCGCGTATGTTGCCCAGAAATTTGTTACCCAAACCCTCGCCTTTGCTGGCACCTTTTACAAGGCCGGCAATGTCTACAATTTCAATAGTTGTAGGCACGGTACGCTGGGGTTTAACTAAGCTTTCCAACTTAGTTAAGCGCTCATCGGGTACGGTAATAGTACCAATGTTAGGCTCTATAGTACAAAACGGAAAGTTGGCCGCTTGGGCCTTTGCGTTTGATAAACAATTAAAAAGTGTTGATTTGCCAACGTTGGGCAATCCCACTATACCACACTGTAATCCCATGTAATGATTTTAAAAACAAGGGCGCAAAGATACGATTTAGTTCGCAGATGGCAGTTGGTGGTTGGCAGTATAATTGAGAAAATAATCCCTCCCCCTCGCAAGCTCGGGTACTCCCCCGTCCGAATGGATGAAACCATTCATCCGGGCGGGCTTTGTAAGGGAGAGCTTTGAAAAAATTAACTGCGAACAGCCAACTGCGAACTATCAACCAAATTCTCAATGTATTCAATCAGCTTTTCGTAGTTAACGGGTTTGGAGAAATATTCATCAAAGCCTTCGTCTAAAAAGCGTTCGCGGTCTTCGGGCATAGCGTAAGCGGTAACGGCTACAAAGGTGGCATTTTCATATTCGGGAGTATTTTTAAGCACTTTCATGGCTTGCGTGCCAGTCATTTTGCTCTCGCCCAAATTAATATCAAGCAACACTATAGGAAAATAGATTGCCTGTGCCAGTTCAAGCGCAGCTTCGGCATCGCGTGCCAGAACAACATCCCACTTATCTAAGTAACGCCGCATTATAAATGCATTTATTTCGTCATCCTCAACATAGAGTATCTGTTTCTTCATCCCTCCAATGGTTTAGTACTATAAAGCTAACAAAATATTTAATTTATGCAACACAAGGTATCAAAATTTCGAAGGTACTTCCCCTGTCTTTACGGCTTTGTACGTGTATGGCACCGCCCAACAATTCTACATAACGTTTTGAGAATGCAAGGCTTATACCGCTACCTTCAAAACTGCGGCTTTCGCCCATGCTTTCCTGCGCAAAAGGCTCAAATACTTTATCCATAAAGTCGTTGGTAATGCCAATGCCGGTATCGGTTACTTTAACAAATATGCGGTAGTTGCCCGGCATACCCGTCTTACCCACTTCAACCGTTACGTTACCTTGTGTTGTAAACTTTATAGCATTATGTATAAGGTTGTGAAACACTTGGTAATATTGGTTTTCATTGCCTAATGAAGTAAGGTTATCAAGGTTTGACACCAGTTTTAAATTCAGGTTTTTACTCTGCCCCAATTCCAGTAACGAATCGTATGCCTTTTTAACCGTTTGCGATATGTTTACCTTTTTAAGCTTGTTATACTCCAACTCCGTCTCAAGCTTAGCAAAGCTTAGTATAGATGTAAGGGTGTATAGTAGGCGCTTGCTACTTTGCTTTTGCAGCTCAACCAACTCGCGTATTTTTAATACATCTTTCTCTTTGGCTATAAGGTTGCCTAAACCTATAATACCGTTTAATGGGGTACGAATTTCATGGCTCATGTTAGATAAGAAGTTCGATTTAAGCTTGCTTACCTCTTCGGCCATTTCTTTGGCTTTCAACACTTCTTCTTCTGCCGCTTTGCGGTCTTCAATATCTATTAACGAACCAACCAGCCTAACCACTTTGCCTGTATCATCGCGCTTAGATTTGCCATTGAGCAAAAACCAACGCAACCTGCCATCGCCCATACTAAACTGGGCTTCGCAATTAAAAGGTACGCCGGTTTCTAAATGGGCATAAAATGCATTTAATACTTTATCAAGATGGTGGGGTGCTACCCAACTATTTCGCTCGGGCGTGGTATAGGGCCTATCCTGGTGCGGGCGGCCAAGCATCTCCATAAAAACGGGCGATACGTATACCAACTCATTTTCTATATCAAACATATCAAAAACGCCAGCAGCTATGCCCTGTAGGGCCATATTATAGCGTTCTTCGCTTTCAACAAGCTTATCTTGTTGGCTTGCAAGCAAATCGCCGGAAATAATTTTTCCTATAATAAGTGCCGACTGTCCATTGTTGCCCAAAAGGGTTACCCGAATCCAATGGTAAGCAGTATCGCCCTTTTTAAAGCGTAGCTGAGCCTCAGTAATAATTTGCCCAGAAAGGGCCTGCTTAAATAATTCAGAAAATTCAGTACGGTCTTTTTCGCTGTATAGTAAGGATGAGAAATCGCGCCTTTCAAAGCTTAGGGCATCAAGGCCGCTAACGGTTTCCCACAATTTGGTGTGGTGGGTAAGCCTACCTTCCTTGTCAATATTGCAAAGTAATTCTTCGCTTTTCTCAAAAAGCTTAGCAAGGTCAACCGTACCGGTGTTATAATCTAAAATCATTCCTACATTTATAGGAATTGGGTTCCTATAAATGTAGGATTAATAAATTACATTTTTACAATTTTTTTGTGATAAATTTTTCCTGCGCTCTCAACCTGAACCATATACACACCATTTTCTATTCCGGTTAAGTCTATAGTTTCGGTATACTTGCCGCTGATTAGCGCATTTTGAAGCTTCTTTACTTCGGTTACTTTACCGTTAATATCCATTAGTTTAACAACGGGTTTTTCGCCCACTATGCCATTAATTTCCAGCGTTAAAATGTCAAACGCAGGGTTTGGGTAAAGCTTAATATCTAAATCAGGGGCGGCAATTACTTCAATGCCCACATTTTTCAGCCACAGGGTATCGCTGTATGAGTAGCAACCGTCTGCATTTTCAGCCCTAACAAAATAGTGGCCATTAAATAACGGTTCGCATGTTTGGGCGGTTTGGCCAGCAAAGGCAAAATTCTCATAAAACCACTGCAACTGGTAGGCCGGGGTAGTTAAATCAGTCTCAAACTTGCCCGTATTGTAGTTAAAGCTAATAAGCGGCACAGGGGGCAACGCCAGGCGCGAAATTTTGAACGTATCGCTATAGGCCGAGCAGCCATATTGATTAGTTGTTTGCAAATGGTATTGGCCGGCAGTTTTAGCAAAATAGTGCTGCGCGGTAGCGTTGGCCAATAATGTATCGCCTTTAAACCATTGGTACTGAAAAGCGTAGTTCGAAGCCAAATCAACACTATCGCCTTGGCAAAAAGTAAGGCCTGGGTTAAGGGTAACAACTGGTGCTAAAGGGTTGGGGCTAACAAAAATGGTATCTGTACCTATTATATCAATTACCGGGTGGGTAATGGTATAGTTTAATATAAGGCCACCCACGCTGCCTATTTGAGTAATGGTTCCGCTAGCATTGGGCAATGTCATAGTTATACCCGAGTTGCTGCTTTCCGAGTTATCGGCGCAATTATCATCGCCACCTAAAAGGCCTCCATCGCCATCCCACGCCTGTATTATATACGGGGCATTGGTTAAGGGTAGGTTTAATGTAAAGTTATATGGCGGCGTACCCTCAATGGTATTGCCGCTATTGTTAAACACCTGCTGGCCTTGGGCATTAAATATTTTAAGGTAAATATCGGGGTTGTTGCCGGGGTTATCTGTACAGCTAACATTGGTAACCTGCACATTGGTAAGGTAATACCCAATAGTATCAATGCTTACGGTGTGTTGTATAACATAAAAAGTATCGTTAGGGCCCGGGGCGGTATAATCTACCGGCGGAACAACCTCCTGCGAGGTAGAAAAGCCATTGCCTAAATCCCAAAAATAGCTGTAGCCGGGGTTTCCGTTTGATGGAAAATTAGTTACAAAGCTTGATGCCACAAGTGTGCAGCCAGCCGGGTTGGTAATGGTAAATGCTACGTTGCCTTGGGTTGATGGATTTATATGCAATGCCAATGGCACATTTTGGTTTACCGTTTGCGATACGCCAAAGGCCGATGCCTGCACGGTAATACTGATAACAACCGTATAATCGCCGGCGCTAAATGGTGTACCACAAATGCGTATGGCCGTAAACTCGTTTTGCGATGGGGTAACGGTAGTTG
>JANOCJ010000290.1:0-2328 GCA_031412115.1 Flavobacteriales bacterium | reverse complement strand
GGCTTATTGCCCGCCAATAAAAAAGTACGCGTAATGCGAATGAAATAGTTTAATTATTATTGCATCCCGAATTCAAACAATCACATGAAAATTAAAAGAACCATTTGGGCATTTTTGCCAATTATGTTTATTGCAATTGCAGCACACGCACAAGGGCTGCCTGAAGCATTAAAATATTCTGAAAGCGAACGTTACGATTTGGCAGACGCAGTATTTAAAAAGCTTTTAGTAGCAGACGGTGCCAATGGCGACGTGTATTACTACTATGCTAAAAATTTTATTGCAACAGAAGATTTAGACTCTGCCGAAGTAGTATTGCGCAAAGGGGTTGAAAAAGTACCTGCCGGAGCTTTAAACTATGTTGGTTTGGCTGCTGTAAGCATGCACCGCGGCAAAAAAGCCGAGGCACAAACTAATATTGACAAAGCCTTATCACTTGACAATAAAACCATAACCGTGTTTGTTGAAGGTGCTTACGCATTAATTAATGCTGAGCTTAAAGACACTGCACAAGCCATGAGGTTGCTTGAAAAAGCCCGCGAAATTGATTTAGGTAAAGATAAAAAACCTAAAACAGCCGCATTATACATAGCCCTTGGCGATGTGTTTTTAGAAGCCAACAAAGGTGGCGATGCTATGAACAACTACGAAAAGGCATTAACATTAGATAAAAATTCGGTTAACGCTAACTTACGCATTGGCCAGCTTTGGGTTAGGGCCCGTAACTTTTCATCGGCTTTAGATGCTTATAACAAAGCCATTAAGCAAGACTCTACTTTTGCCCCTGCTTACCGCGAAAAAGGTAACTTTTACTTTTTGTTTGACAAATATGGCTTGGCTTTAGAAGAGTATAAAAAATACTTATCGCTAAGCAAAAACAACTTTAAAGCCCGTGTGCGCTATGCTAAATTTTTGTTTTTAGCCAAACAATACAACGATGCTATTTCTGAAATTGATGGTATTTTTAAAATCGACTCATCGTTAGTGGTACTTAAGCGTTTAAAAGCCTATTCGCTATATGAAACCCGCAAATACCCCGAGGGTTTAAAAGCCATCAACAGGTTTTTTGCCCAACAGCCACCCGACAAATTGTTAAGCAGCGACTACGAATACCTTGGCAAACTATTGGTTAAAACCGGCCAAGACTCATTAGGCGTTAACCAATTGATAGAGATATACAACCGTGACACTACCCGCAAAGACCTATCGGGCGAAATTGGTAGCGCTTACCTTAACATGAAAAAATATAATGAGGCCATCAAATTCCTTAAAATAAAAACCAGTATGCCTAAAGGCGTTTTAACTGCCGATTGGTTATACCTAGGTTCTGCTTACTACCAAAGTAAAAAATGGTTATCGGCCGACAGCGCTTTTGCTAACGCAACTACCCTACAACCCGACTATGCCAAAGGCTATTTGTTGCGTGCACGCAGCTGGGCCAAAGTAGATACTGGCGAAACTAAAAAATACCTGGCACTACCCTACTACGAATTATTTGTTAAAAAAATAAAAGCCAACGAGATTGAGACAAATAAGCCAGCACTTAGCGAGGCCTATAAATACATTGGTTATTACTATTTTGTACAGAAAAATCTTCCATATTCATTATTCTGCTTTAATGCAGCATTGGAAAATAAGCCTGATGATAAAGACGTAACTGAATTTTTGAAGAAAAAAGAATTTGAAGGGGTATCCCCGCAGTGTATGGATTGCTTTGTGGTAATTACCAGCGCCCCTGATTTTACTATTACGTACCAGTTTGAAAACGGCACCACCCAAAATATGGATTGCAAAGGCCAAACCAGCCGTTCAGTATTAATGCCGGGCCAAGCAGGTAGTTCATACAACGTAGCTGCCAAAGCTAAAGCCGAAGGCACTTCAGTTGAAATTAAAGTATATAAAGAAGGTAAAGTAATTAATGAGGCTAAAAGTGTAGCCCCATCAAGTACTACAGCCCTTTCGGGCAACCTTCCTTAATATTTTAGCATTAATAAGCTATTTAAAAAAGGCTATCCCTTAACGGGTAGCCTTTTTGTTTTAGGCTATATTGAAATTAGCGCATAGTTTTAGTAAATTTGTGTATGGTAATTGAGGTTGATGTATATAAATACTTAAGCAAAGAGGAGATTAAAACCCTGCTTAAAAAGAGCAACTGGAAAGCCACTTTTGAGGTATTTGACACTTGTTTTTGGATAGCTTTTGCTTTTGCATTGGCCGGATTTTTTCCTAATGTGCTCACCATCATCGTTGCATTATTTATACTGGGTGGCAAGCAATTGGCTTGTGCCATTATTATGCACGATGCATCGCACCACGCGCTGTTTAAAA
>JANOCJ010000289.1:0-4425 GCA_031412115.1 Flavobacteriales bacterium | reverse complement strand
CAGGTAGAGTCTTTTCAAACTATGTAGCGCTATAGCATACGAATATATAAAAAAACACGGTATTAAAACAGCCCTTTGATGACAATTATCATGCTTAGCGGTGTGTAAAAAGGCTTAATATTGCTAAAAATTTACACTATGAGTTTGTCTCCTGAAGCCTTGGCGCGTTTAACCTTACTGGAAGAGAAGTTTGCCGTAATGGGGCAGGATTTGGTATCGTATCTTGACGGCCTTTTGTATGCCAACTATACAACCTATTGGGACTATATACGCCTTGATACATTGCTTAGCCTGCAAAATCCTAAAACCGATTTTCCGGACGAGAAAATATTTATTGTTTACCACCAGATAACCGAGTTGTATTTCAATTTATGCCTGCATGAATTTGAACAAATACAAGCAGAGGAAAAGCCCACTGCTGCATTTTTAATAGACCGCACTAACCGCATAAACCAATACTTTGAAGCGCTAATCCGCTCGTTTGGAGTAATGGTTATGGGTATGGAAAAGGAACAATTTTTGAAGTTCCGCATGTCGTTATTGCCCGCCAGCGGTTTTCAATCGGCCCAATACCGTATGATTGAAATTTGCGCTACCGATTTTAAAAACCTACTTGTAAAAGAAAAGCGTGGCCTGCCCGAGTTTGATGAGAAAGGCACGGAAGATTTATTTGAACACATCTATTGGAAAACTGGCGCTACCGAATTAGCCTCAGGCAAAAAAACGTTGACATTAAAACAGTTTGAATTAAAATATTCGGCTGAATTAATTGCATTAGCTGAACGTAGCCGTATTACTAATTTGTGGAAGCAATATGTAACCGCAGAAAAAACGGCCGAAGAAGATGCCACACTTAAAGCAGCCCTGCGTGAATTAGACCTGAATGTAAATGTGCGCTGGCCAATGCAGCATATGAAATCGGCGGCGCGCTACCTTGATAAAAAGCCCGAAGCCATTGCCGCCACGGGCGGTACTAACTGGCAAAAATACTTGCCTCCGCGTTTTCAGTTGCGTATATTTTACCCTGAATTGTGGAGTGCGGAAGAAGTAGAAAACTGGGGCAGAGGCGGAATAGAACTATAATATAGCCTTATTTTTCGGCTGTCATTTTCTGTAATTTATCAGGGTTAAAATACAATGCTATAGGTATAACCAATAGCGTTGCAAAGGTTAATATGCGGTAATGTTGGGTATATTCAAACAGAAATTTTCCTATAACATCGGCCCCATACAGCGGCGAATAAAACAGCATTGAAATTACAAATAATGCAAGAGACACATAGTACAGCCTTGGCTTTTCTGCACTGTAAGTAACTATAAAATAATATAGCAAATACATTACCATTGGCAACACAAACAGTAAGGCATACTTCTGCTGGTGGGGCAATAGCAAGGGAATTAGCATTACAAAGTAGCTTGCCTGCCAATACTCTTTCAGTTTATTATCTTCTTTTTTAAATGGCAACGATTTAAAGAACAATAACGACAAGCCTAAGAAAAACAGCCGTGCAATATTTAGCACCAATTCAGCCTGCTGAGTGGTCAGGTTAAATATATTTCGCGTATAAGGCATCTCGCCAACAGTGGGTGTTAAATACACCGGCAACATAGCTGTAAGGCTATGCACACCAATGCCGGTTTCAAAAACATGTTCCTTATTTGCCGGATTGATAATGGCCCACCATTCTGCAAGCAGAAAATTATTATAATCAATCCCAATAAAAAGGGCTGGTATATACAATAGTGCAACAAAGAAAACCACAACAGCAGCCAATGTTTTAAAGTGGCCTTTGTAAAGCAAATACGGCAACATTAATAACGGCATTATTTTTATGTTGATAGCTAACGCTAACAATACACCTGCCAATATTGGCTTTTTATTTTCTATCAAATTAAGCGATTCAAATATAGCCCAAAGTAGGAATATGGTTACCTGTATCATGGCTACGTTGTACATTATAAACTGCAACGCCAGCAACGCAGTAAAACCTACCCAGTACCTGTATTTTTTAACTGATACAGCACTTAAATTAAAATAGCCTGATGCCAATTTCCAAGTACGGTAAAGCAGAAAATAGGATAGTAACAGCCATATAACCTCAGCAGCAAAAATTAAAGATGAAAAGGGTGCTAAAACCAATGCAAAAAATACGCTGTAGTAATATTGCAAGCCTTTTACAAAAGGGGGCTGGTAAATATTATCGCCCTGCTTAAGTTTGGCGGCAGCATCTAGGTACACATCAAAATCGCCACCATCAGCAGCCGAAATAAAGCACGAAACAATGGCAATTGCAACAACTATACTAATTACCGAAAGGGGGATTTTTTTTGCCATGTGCTAAATACCGCACTAAATTAACAATTTATGCTACAAGCCTGATTTTAACCTTGCAACCACCTTAATAAAAACACGCTAAAAGCCCTGCAATAGCCAATTATAAATGATAAATTTGCAGCAGTGCTTTGAATAATTTTCTCCTCTCTCATTCTACAGATGCAAAACGCGACACAGATACTAATGGTAAGGCCTGCGGCCTTTGGATATAATAAGGAAACAGCCCAATCAAACAGCTTTCAACATAATAAAGGTGGCGATGCCGCACTCATTCAACAACGTGCGGTAAAAGAGTTTGACAATTTGGTAGCTGTTTTGCAGCGCAACGGCATTACCATTCATATTGAACAAGACAAGCCCGAACCCATAAAACCCGATGCTATTTTTCCTAATAACTGGATAGGTTTTCACCCCGGCGGACGGGTGGTATTGTACCCCATGTTGGCGCAAAACCGCCGCAGGGAGCGCCGCGCCGCTATTATACAAGATTTAGAAAAAGAACTGGGCTACCAAATTAATGAGATTATAGATTTTACCCATTTGGAGAAAGACGGTATGTTTTTAGAAGGTACCGGCAGCGTGGTATTTGACCACGGTAACCAAATGGCGTATTGTAGTATTTCGCCGCGCAGCGATGCCCGCGCATTTTCTTTGTTATGCAAAGCATTAAGTTATGAAGGGTTGGAATTTGAATCGTTTGACGGCAATGGCAAACCTATTTACCATACTAATGTAATGTTATCTATTGGAAGCAAATGGGCAGTTGTGTGCTTTGATGCAATTACTAACCACCAGCAAGTAGGCAAATTGCTGCAAAGCCTTATATGGGCCAATAAAGAAGTAATTAAAATAAGCCGAGAGCAGATGAATGCCTTTTGCGGCAACGTTTTGGAGCTGAAAGATGCCAATGAAAAACAATTAGTTGTAATGTCGAAAACGGCTTACAACGCTTTTACACCCGACCAGTTGGATGTGTTTGAAGCATCAGGCAAAATTATTGCAGTTGATATTCCTACCATAGAGCAATATGGCGGCGGCAGCGTACGCTGCATGATAGCGGAGATATTTTAAACAGTGAACAGGTAACAGAGAACAATGAACAGTTAATAATTCTGCATTTTGAATTGTGAATTATGCATTGTTTTTTGGTTGTATAAAATCCCAAAGGTTGCCATACAAATCTTGAAAAACGGCTACAGTACCCCATTCTTCTTCAACCGCTTCGCGCACAAATACAATGTTGTTGGCTTGCATGTTATTATAATCGCGCCAAAAATCATCGGTATATAAAAACAGAAAAACACGCCCGCCGCTTTGGTTACCTACGCGGCTTTCCTGCTCATCATTAGCTGCTTTTGCCAATAATAAATTACAACCCGTAGAACCCGGAGGCGCCACCACCACCCAACGTTTGGTCTCGCTCATTACGGTATCTTCTACCAACGTAAAATTTAATTTTTGGGTGTAGAATTGTATAGCTTCGTCATAGTCGGCAACTACAAGAGATATAAGGGCTAGAGATTGTTGCATGTGTAAAATTATGAATTGTGCATTTTGAATTATGAATTGGATTCCCACTCCCTCTTCAACAACGAAAATACAACTGAATCTTCGTGCTTACCATCTTTAAAATAATGCTGGCGCAGGTGGCCTTCTTTGGTAAAGCCAAACAGTTCCATTATCCTAAGCGATGGCACATTATCAGGCCCAACAAAAGCCTCAATTCGGTGCAAACCCATCTGCTCAAAACCGTAGGCAATAAGCACCGGCAAAGCCTCTTTAATTAAGCCTTTTTGGCGATAGGTTTCATCCGTTAAAATGTATCCAATCTCACCCCTGTTATGGTTTGCATAAAACCTGTAGTAACCGGCTGTACCAATAGTTTTATCGGTGGCCTTATCTACAACAAGAAAAAATATAAACGAACTGGTATAACTGCTTGCCCCTTGCGCCCTTCGCTCGCGCTCTTTGTACAATTGGTCGGCGGTTGTAAAGCCAAAAAAATCCATCAATTGTTCGTCGGTGTATGTATCAATCACCCCGGTATAAACGTCGGGGGTAACGGCTTTAAGCAGCAGGCGCGGGGTTTG
>JANOCJ010000288.1:0-7890 GCA_031412115.1 Flavobacteriales bacterium | reverse complement strand
TCTTTCTCAACATTCTTTCTAAAACTGGTAAACACATCGGGTATGTCTTTAATAGAAAATGGCAAATCTTCGGCATGGTACAAGGTGCTGGTGCTATAGGTTTCCAGTACACACTGCACTTTCCACAAGGCGGCTTCGGCTTGTTGCTCTACCAGTTTTTCCTCATAAGCCACTTCTTTTTTAGCATATACCTTTGTGGCGTTGTATTCTTTAGCCAGTTCAGCTAAAACAACCGCCGGGTTGCCCATTTTAACTAATAGCCCCGAACCGAGCTTACGCAATTCATCGCTAAGCGCCTTTACCGATTCTATAATAAACTGGGCCCTAAAGCTGCCCGTTTTTTGAAAGCCAAATTCTGTCTTGGCAAAATCAGCGGGATTAAAAATATACACCGGAATGACCTCATCGCTATGTTCAATAGCCTTTACCAGTGTTTCGTTATCATGCAACCGCAAGTCGGTTTTAAACCATACAATAGAACGTTTCATAAAACAAACTATTAAGTATATAACTACACATTTATAACGCAGCAGTTACTACCCGCATCATTACGACTATAGATACAACCCAATAGGGATATTGTTTTATTAGGGGATGGTGTGAACGCAGATTGAAGAATTTTCAGTGTAACATAAAAGGTAAACGTCATTCCCGCGCAGGCGGGAATCTCACTAGCGGTAAAATTTTATAAATTGAAATGGTATATTTGTAAATGGCTTTATGGCAAATACCATTTAATGTGTATCCTAGTGAAGATCTGGATATTTCAAAATTTGTACTTTCCGAAGATTATTTTGATGAGGATGAAGATGCATGGAAAAAACTTTCTGTTTCTATTGATTATTTCGACGAAATAAAAAACATACTCCCAGTTGGTAAGTCTTGGTCACAGAGGTTAGTAATATTAGGCGATATTGAATCTAATGTTTTTGAAATAGGAATTGAAGAAGACAATACGGTTTCTTCTGCTAGTTTTAGAATTGATTTTAGAACGGACTTTGAAAGAATAGTAAAAAAGATAATTGATTTCTGTATTCAGAATAACCTTACAGTTATTAATATGGAAATGAATGAAGTTTCATTAAACTATGAAACCTTTGAATTAGCCATAAAACAAAACACACAAACAGAACTATATAATAGATTAGCTCAAAATTAGCGGTATAATTATCTTATGGTGAGATTCCCGCCTGCGCTGGAATGACATCAGCTTTTTATCAGTTTAATCCTGTTATCCTGTTCAGACAATGAGATTGCTTCGCTTCGCTCGCAATGACGATAAAAGCAATTATATCACTTCAAAATACCTTTTCCATTCCCAGTCGGTGACGAATTTGTTAAACTGGCGCACCTCCCATAGACGGGTGCCGGTAAAGTGTTCTACAAAGGTTTCGCCAAACAGCTCGTTGGCAATTTTGCTGTTGCGCATGCGGTTGGCGGCTTCGTCAAGTGTGCCGGGCAATACACCGTTGGTTTTATTTTCGTAGCCGTTGCCTTTGGTGGCTTCAACGTCCAGCTTCAATCCTTTTTCAATGCCGTATAAACCGGCAGCCAAACAAGCGGCAATGGCTAAGTACGGGTTGCTGTCAGAGCCCACCACGCGGGTTTCAATGCGGCACGATTTTGCCCCCAACGGCAAAGCGCGCAACATGGTAGTGCGGTTATCTACGCCCCATGTTAACGTGGTTGGTGCCCAAGCGCCTACTACCAAGCGTTTGTATGAGTTGATGGTTGGTGCAACCATAGGCAAAATATCGCCAAAGCAAGCCAGTTGGCCCGCCATGTAAGAGCGCATCAGGTCTGATATTTTATCCTGCTTATCCGGATTGAAAAACAGGTTTTGCTTCTTCTCTTTATCCCACAAGCTTTGGTGCACGTGGCCGCTGCAACCGGGCAGTTGGTCGCTAATTTTAGCCATGAACGAGGCGATGATGCCGTAGTTATGGGCAATCTCTTTAACACCGGCTTTAAATAAAACGGCACGGTCGGCAGCTTCTAAGGCATCGCTGTAAAGCATGGCGGCCTCATAAACACCGGGGCCGGTTTCGGTATGTATACCTTCAATGGGGACATTGAAGTCCGTCATCAAATCAAAAATATCGTTAAAAAATTCGCGGTTGTTGCTTTGGCGCAATACCGAGTAGCCAAACATTCCCGGCGAAATAGGCTGTAAATCGCGGTAGCCTTTTTCATTCGCACTCTCAGGCGTTTCGCGGAAGTTAAACCACTCAAACTCCTGCGCAAAGTAAGGGTGAAAGCCCATATCATTGGCTTTGGCAATTACGTTTTTCAACAACGTACGCGGGCAGGTTTGCTTCACGCCACTTTCGGCATTGCTAAAATCGGCTAAGAAAAACGGCAGGCCATCTTCCCACGGAATCTCGCGGTAGGTGCCTGCATCAATGGTCGCGTTGCTATCGGGGTAGCCCGTATGCCAGCCCGTAACTTGCGCATTGTCGTACGCTAAATCGTTGGCATCCCAGCCAAACACCACATCGCAAAAGCCAAGGCCGCCCTCGGCAATGCTCAAAAATTTATCGCGAGAAATTATCTTGCCGCGCATTACCCCGTCAATATCTACAACCGCCAGCTTTACTTTATTAAGGTGCGAGTTGCGTACTTTTTCAATGGCTTCTTTCAATGATGTGTTTTGCATAATGGCAAATATACTAAGCGTAAACAATATACTTGCTATTATTTGGGTTATGGCGTTTCCCCGCCTCAGGCAGGGCCGCGCTGTCCGCTATAGTTGCACTGCGTGCAAGCTGCCGCTTCCATCGCTAACGCTTGCTTACGCGTCAATATCGTAATTGCAGACTAATCTATATCTAACGGTAATTTTCTATCGTTTAAAGTAAATAGTCCATTAAAAGCTCCTGTCATAACACTAAGAAAAATCAATATAATTATCGAGAAAACATTGAATTTAATGTCTGAAGTCCAAAGGAAATAGCAACAAAATATAGTGGCTAAAATACATGCTAACAAAGTAACCAAACTTATTATATCATTTTGTTTACCATATATAATTTTTCCTAGCATACCAGTAATTTCTAATAGCCCGCGAGAAATCGCTAGAATTAAGGAAATTATTATAGAACTAATAATTAACTCTATAAACAAACTGAAGCTATTAAGCCATACAAAAAATGATGGTAATAGATTATAAGATAGATATTTGAATGAGAGTGATACTAATGTTAAACATAGTAAACAAATAAGCAGAGTAGCAATTCCTTTCATGGTTTTAAATTGTGATAGTCAAATATATATATAATTTGATTTTTAACACAATCAATTACAAATATGGATAACATAAAGCGCAGCCGTAGTGCCCTATTTTTTTACCACTACCCTAAAGTACACATACCCGGCTAGCATAATTGCGACAAAGTAAATAAAAAGTGTAAAATTATAAACCGTCATAGCGGCCAATGCCACGGTGGCAATAGCAATAGCTATGTATGGAAACAGTGGGAACATTGGCACTCTGAATGGCCTTTCTAAATTGGGCTCTTTTTTACGAAGCGCCAGTAATGAGAATGACGAAATAATATACAGCGATAGTGCACCAAACGTAGCAACGGTAATTATTTGGTCGGCTTTTACACCGGCTACAATTACGGCAATGCCCACCACCATATTGGCAATAAGTGCCCAATGCGGGGTTTTAAATTTGGGGTTGATTTTGCCTAATACTGTTGGCAGGTAGCTTGCCTTGCCAAACTCATACGTAGCACGACCGGCAGCTAACAGCAACCCATTGAACGAGGCTATAAAACCGAATATACCTATGCCTACCAGCAGGTGGTAAAAAATATCGTCAGGCCCGGTGATAAAGCTTAGGGCCATGGGTAAGGGAGAGTCGGACATTACACCGTCTACCCCGTTTACAAATACAATGGGTTTCCAACCGGCTACGCCTACGGCCGATACTAAAACTAAGGTGGCCAGTATAGCCAGCGTTATCATAGCCGAGCTAAATCCTTTCAATATATTCTTCTGCGGATTGATGGTTTCTTCGGCTACGTTGGCAATGCCTTCCAACCCTAAAAAGAACCATATAGCAAAGGGTATAGCGGCAAATATGCCTTGTATACCATGCGGAAAAGCATCGTGTGTAAAGTTTTCTACCTTAAAATGGGGTAGGGTAAGCCCACTAAAAATAAGCAACTCTACCACCGCAAAAATGGTGATAAACAACTCAAACGTTGCCGATGCTTTTACGCCTAAAATATTGAGCGCAGTAAAAATAAGGTAGGCCGATATGGCAAATACCAACACATCAACCTCAGGTATTAAAATATGAAAATACGCCCCAATACCTAAGGCTATGGCAGGCGGTGCAAATACAAATTCTATTATCTGTGCCAAGCCTGCAACAAAGCCCCATTGTGGGCCAAGCGCACGCATAGCATAATCGAACGCGCCGCCGGCTTTGGGTATGGCGCAAGCCAGTTCAGAGTAGCTGAGGGAGAAGGTGACATACATCACCATGATAAAAAACGTGGCAATGATTAAACCCAAGGTGCCGCCCTCGGCAAGGCCGTAGTTCCAGCCAAAGTACATGCCCGATATAACGTAGCCAACACCCAACCCCCATAGCATTACGGGGCCAAGTGTGCGATTAAGTTGGGAGGTGGTGTTGCTCATTAATCGACATCTATCTTCAATCCATCATACGCCAACTTTATGTAGGGCGGAAGTTCTAAACTCACTTCATCGTGCAAACCTAATTGGTGACTGATATGTGTAAAATACGCACGCTCGGGTTTTAGTTCTTCCATCAATGCAATGGCTTCTTCTAAGTTTAGGTGCGATGGGTGTTCTTCCCTGCGCAAAGCGTTTACCACAATTACTTTGCTGCCGCGTATCTTTTCTTTTTCTACGTCGCTAATGGTTTTAAGGTCGGTGATGTAGGTAAAATCGTTTACACGAAACGCATGGATAGGCAGCTTCATGTGCATTACCTCAATGGGCGTAAACTCCAATCCTTTTACATCAAAAGGGGTATTGGTTATGGTATGCAAGGTAACCTCCGGAATGCCGGGGTAGCGGTGTTCGGCAAAAATGTAATTAAACTCGCGGCGAATGGCATCTTCTACCCGTTGGGTTAAATATAAATCAATCGGCAAACCCATAATAAAGTTAAACCCGCGAATGTCATCCAAGCCCGCAATATGGTCTTTATGCTCGTGGGTATATACAATCGCATCAAGGTGTTGCAAACCCTCGCGCAACATCTGTTGCCTAAAATCAGGCCCCGAATCAATAACAATATTAAGGTCGTTGTGCTGTATTAATATAGAAGAGCGAAGGCGCTTATCCTTCGGGTTGGTGCTGGTACAAATGGCGCATTGGCAGGCTATAAGCGGCACACCCTGCGATGTACCTGTGCCAAGAAAAGTAACTTTCATCAGGGGCTAAGATAAGGGATTTTTTACCTCACCCCGTCATCCGCTTTCAGCGAATGCCACCCCTCTCCATTTTAAGGAGACGGGAACGTCACGACGAAGGAGTGACAAGGGGAGAGGTTTGCCATAATTAACACACCCCAATTCATAACTCCTAATTCATAACTCATAACTACTATTGCCTTGCAAGCATAAATTGCCTTACTTGCCAATGGATTTTAAAGGATTAAATACATGCTCGTAGGAGTACCCAAAGAGTTGAAGGATGGGGAAAAGCGCGTTGCGCTTACGCCCGATTCTGCTAAGCAGCTCATAGCTAAAGGCTTTAGGGTGGCTGTTGAACAGGGCGCCGGGCTCGCATCGTACATCAAGGATGAAGAATACCTTGCGGTAAATGCTGAGATAGCACCTGATAAACATGCCATCTATTCGCAAGCCGATGTTGTAGTAAAGGTGAACGCACCTGCTGCCGATGAAATTGCCATGATGAAACAAGGCTCGGCCTTGCTATCATTTATGTATGCGCACTCCAACGCTGCGCTGGTCGAATCGCTCAAAACCCATAAAATAAACGGCTTTTCTGTTGATGCTATACCGCGTATTTCTCGCGCGCAAAAAATGGATGCGTTGAGTTCGCAAGCCAACTTAGCAGGTTACAAAGCGGTGCTGTTGGGGGCCAATGCCTTGGGCAAAATCTTCCCATTACTGATGACAGCCGCCGGAACGGTAAAACCATCGAAGGTGGTGATATTTGGTGCCGGTGTGGCTGGTTTGCAAGCCTTAGCAACAGCTAAACGCTTGGGCGCAATTGTTGAAGTAACCGATATTAGGCCCGAGACGAAGGAGCAAATTCTATCGTTAGGCGGTAAGTTTATAGAAGTTGCAGGAGATGATTCCATTAAAACCGAAGGCGGTTATGTGAAAGATGTAAGTGCCGATTTCCTTCGCAAGCAGCAAGAGACCGTTGCCCGCCACGTAGCCGATGCCGATATTGTAATTACTACCGCGTTAATCCCCGGTAAAAAAGCACCCGTATTGGTTAGTGCCGATATGGTAAAGAGTATGCGCTTAGGCTCTGTAATAGTTGATATGGCGGTAGAACAAGGCGGCAACTGCGAGTTGAGCGAAGCCGGAAAAACGGTAGTTAAAGAAGGCGTTACCATTATTGGTGAACCCAATTTACCCTCGTTACTGCCTATGAATGCAAGCCAACTTTACTCAAAAAATATATTTGAATTTTTAACCCATTTGGCAACAAAAGACGGGTTGAAATTTGAACTGGAAGAAGATATAACCAAGGCCAGCATGGTCAATAAAGCATAAGCTATGGAGCATTTTATTCATTTTATTGGAGCGAATATCCAACTCATATACATCCTCATCCTCAGCATATTTGTGGGGATAGAGGTGATAGGCCGCGTACCGTCGGTATTGCACACCCCGCTTATGAGTGGCGCTAACGCCATACATGGGGTAGTAATTGTAGGTGCAATAATAGTAATGCTTGATACCGAAGAGAGCAACATTTTTGCTTTGGCGCTGGGCTTTTTAGCGGTAGTGCTGGGCACGCTAAATGTAGTCGGCGGCTTTGTTGTTACCGACCGTATGCTGGAAATGTTTAAAAAGAAAAAGAAGTAGGCTATGCTAACAGAGAAATACATCTTAGATATAATCTATCTGATAGCCTCCGTTTGTTTTGTGGTGGGCTTAAAAATGCTATCGAGCCCCGAGAGCGCTCGCAACGGAAACCTTGTAGCCGCAGCGGGTATGTTGTTGGCTATTTTGGGCACTATATTTATACACCCCGGCAACGAGGTTAGCGCGCTTAAATACGGGTTGATATTCGGCGGTATTGCCATTGGTACGGTGGTAGGTTGGCTTACTGCCAAAAAAGTACAAATGACTAAAATGCCCGAACTGGTGTCTATCTTCAACGGTATGGGTGGGGCTTGCGCGGCATTGATTTCGTTGATAGAATATCCGCATTACCAAGACAATAAAGGTACGTTGCTGATTATCACCTTGGGATTATTAATAGGCAGCATATCGTTTGCCGGTAGTATCATTGCCTTTTTAAAACTAAACGGTACGCTAAACAAACCCGTGCGCTTGCCCTCATACAACATTGTAAATGCTGTATTGGTGCTGGTTACATTGGCATTGATAGTGGGTATGCTATACATTCCAGCACTTAATAACCAGCCTGTTTTATATGGATTGTTAGCCCTTTCATTACTATACGGAGTACTTTTTGTACTGCCCATTGGCGGTGCCGATATGCCGGTGGTAATATCGTTGCTAAACTCGTTTACCGGTGTGGCTGCGGCTTTTGGCGGCTTTTTATATGGCAACCAGGTAATGCTTACGGGTGGTATTTTGGTAGGTTCGGCGGGTACGCTGCTTACCATTGTAATGTGCCGCGCCATGAACCGCCCCTTGTTTAACGTAGTGTTTGGCGCCTTTGGTGGTGGCGATG
>JANOCJ010000287.1:0-3785 GCA_031412115.1 Flavobacteriales bacterium | reverse complement strand
GTTACCTCTATTATACAGGCCTTTAATCGTACCTACCATACCTTTGAAACCCGCACCTGGTGGCAACAACGGCTGGTTTCTATTGCTCTTACTTTAATGGCTTTTGTCTCTGTAATTTTTATCTCGTCGCTATTTATTTTTGGCGATACGGGTGTGGAATACCTTGCCCATAAGTATGAGCAGGACAGACAGTTTTTCAACGTTACGTTTGATATTATAAAGTACCTGATAATAGTAATGATGACCTTTTTGGGCATCTCAACCCTATACTTTTACGGGCCGTCAAAACGCAAGGGGCATTTTAAATTCTTCTCGCCGGGTAGCATTGTTGCTACGGTTTTGTTCCTCGCTTCGTCTTATGGGTTCTCGGTTTACCTAACCTATTTCAACAGCTACAACAAGCTGTACGGCTCTATAGGCACCATCATTTTATTGCTGGTGTATATCAACTTAAACGCATGGGTATTGCTTATAGGGTTTGAGTTGAATGCAAGCATACGCTCGGCAAAACATACCCGCGATAGTACAACTATTGCGCCCCTTACTTAGATTCGATATTAAACTGCTGGATAAGCTGCGCGCCGCCAATATTTTTTAGCAAATAATACACTTGGTAAGTGCCTGCGCCAGCTGTGGTAAGTTCGCCAATGCAGTATTGTGCACCACCCGGTTGGGCGCTTTTATGCTTTAAGGTGTAGCCGCTGGGCTTGTGTTTGTTAAAAAAGTCCTGCACAACAACTTCGGCCTGCGCCTTGCTGTACATACCTTCTTTATCTAAAATGGTAAGGTCGACATTAGAGGCAAAAAAACGGCCAAGTTCCTTAGCATTGCCCGATTTAATTCCCTTTGCAATATCTTCGTAGATATCTTGAGGTTCAGGTGCCAGCGTAAATGCCGATGCAACGGCAACCAATACTAATAAAAGGATATTTTTCATCTTTTGTAGTTACGCTAAGGTAAACAAATATTGCGCCAAAGGTAAAAATTTACACTTTTGTACCATGAAAGTAAAGTTAATAGCGGTTGGTAAAACAAAGGAAAGCTACTTGCAGCAAGGAGTAGAGGAGTATGTAAAGCGCCTTACCCGCTATGCCGATTTTGAAATTATTATCGTTCCCGAAGGAAAAACAACCGATAGCAACCAAGCTAAACAGAAGGAAGGCGAAGCTATTTTAACCAAACTGGATAAAACCGACCACTTGGTTTTGTTGGATAACAGGGGCAAGCAGTATACATCCGAAGGGTTTGCCAACTACATTGATACCAAAGCCGCAAACGGCACCAAAACGCTGGTGTTTTGCATTGGCGGGGCTTTTGGTTTTAGCGATAAAGTTTACGATAGAAAAAACGAATGGCTTTCGTTATCCGAAATGACCTTCTCTCACCAAATGATACGCTTGTTTTTTGTAGAGCAGGTGTATAGGGCGTATACTATTATCAAGGGGCATCCGTACCATAATGAGGGATAGATATTAGGGCGTTTCCCTCATTTCATTCTGGCCGCGCTATCCGCTTTAGCCTTCACTACGTTCAGGGCTGCCGCTACTATCGCTAACGCATAATCCCTCCCCTTTTTGCGTTGCAAAAAGGTACTCCCTTTATAAGGGAGAGCTTTACTACGAATTCAGCAGTTTAGAATAAATGGCTGAATACTTCTCAATTCCTTTATCTAACGAATAGTACTTCAGCGCTCCGGCGCGTATTTGCTCTTTGGGTATGGTTAGCAGGCTGTCAAAGTTATCGGCAGCGCGTTGCAGTTCGGCTTCGGTAAAGTCATCCAGGCAAAATCCACATCCGGTATCTTCCGTAATTTCTTTTACATCGCCCACGCCTGAGTTGCAAATAATGGGTACGCCCATGCCCATTATCTCGCCCATTTTGGTGGGAGATGATGCCAGCTTTGAGTAGGCTTGTTTTACAAAAAACATAGATACTTTGCCTAGCGCAACATAATAGGGCACATCGGCACGAACCGATTTTTTTACTTTTATGTCTTCCGGCAGCAGGCGCAACTCAGTTGCTCTGTTAGTTATGATAGATGCGTCATCTGCCGTGATAAACAGCATTTTAACCATTGGGTGGCGCACCTTTATTTTAGCAAACAGGCGTAGCATTTCATCCAACATATACCACGTACCTACCGAGCCTAAATAGGTAATAACAACATCATCGGCCTTATAACCTAAAGTAACACGCAGGTCGTGCAACTTATCGCGGTCAATAGATTCGTAGGAGAATACATCCAAATCGGCACAGCATGGAATAACCTGTATGGGCAACGGGCTTTTCATATTGGGCCACGAGTGTATCTCGCGCTTACCGGCTTCGGTTAAGCTAATGGTATAATCGGCATTATTAAAAAACTGCTTTTCCTTCTTTTTAAAGTAGTTATAAATGATGCGGTACAGGGGGTTACTTAAATTCCACAGCCCACCGTCTATGCGTTCATCGGCCCAAAAGCCACGCATATCAAACAAATATTTAATGCCGAATTTCTTTTTTAATGATAAGCCAACAATGGAGGTAATGTAATGGCCACGGCAATGTACCATGTCAAATTTTTCCTGTTGATGCAAGCGCTCAGCAACCTTTTGCAGGTTGCGGGTATCTTGCACGGTAGATATAACCGGCGGAGAAGCGGTATACATAATAGGCTCCCATTTAATGCCGCTTTTTTCTAGCAGGTTACGAATGAAGTTACCTTGCTCAGCAAAGCGCTCCGGCTTTTCGGCACTAAGTAATGTAAACTGGTAGCCCAGCTTGGTTAAACCGGCCAAATAGGGTATTACCTGCGACTGCCCCAAAGGGTCGGTCATACCATCGTAACTTATGTAGAGAATTTTTTTCAATTAAGAAATTAAGGAATTAAAAAATTAAGAAATCTTTTTAGCTTTTGATGTCTTCAGTATAGCAACAAGAATTCTATTTATTTGGTTTGTTTCAGGTTGAATTGATTCAAATTCTTTCTCAGAAAGTATGCCAGATTTATACAATAATATAAGCCAATACTCAGTTTCCGATGCTTCTTTAGTTGCTATATGTATTTTATGGATAAAGTCAGCCTTTGATTCTGCATAATCTGCTTCTCTTATCAAAGCACCAATAGCAGTGCCGCTTCGCAATAATTGTTTTGAAAGAATATATTCTTTTTTATCCTCGTTTAAATAATGGCAAAGTTTTACAATCCGTATTGCAAATTCAATAGTCTTGTCTCTTATTGCGCTTTCCTTTTGCCTCATTTCTTAATTCCTTAATTTCTTAATTCTTTAATTAATAAAGCTAAGTTTGTATTACCCCCACATTATACGGCTTAAGAATAGGCGCACCATTCGCTGCTTCAATGCCCATAGAAATCCACTTGCGGGTATCAATAGGGTTGATGATAGCATCTACCCACAGGCGCGATGCTGCATAGTATGGCGAGGTTGATTTCTCGTAGCTGTCGGTAATTTTCTTTAACAATGCTGCTTCGTCTTCCTTGGTAATTTCTTCTTTGCCTTTGGCTTTTAGGCTGGCTACTTCTATTTGAAGCAATACTTTAGCCGCCTGTGCGCCGCCCATAACGGCTATTTGCGCTGTAGGCCATGCCAGCATAAAACGGGGGTCGTAAGCTTTGCCGCACATAGCGTAGTTGCCTGCGCCATAGCTGTTGCCTAGTACTACTGTAAATTTAGGCACAACAGAGTTGGCCATGGCGTTCACCATTTTAGCCCCGTCTTTTATAATGCCACCGTGTTCTGAGCGCGAGCCTACCATAAAGCCTGTTACATCTTGCAAAAACAAAA
>JANOCJ010000286.1:0-3756 GCA_031412115.1 Flavobacteriales bacterium | reverse complement strand
GCCATACTCTATTATGCCTTTATGCCCGGCATTTGGCTTTCGGCCTGCTTAATTTTTTTAGGAATGGGATATGTTTACCTATTCTATTTACCAATCAAGTTAGTGGTGGTTTTACTCTCACATAGTGAAACAAAATGGGATAGATTTCTTTATAAAAACAAATACCTAAGCCCCATTGCTTGGGTAGTTGAAAGACTATTTTCTACACCCTCTACACATTTTGCCCATCATGGGCTTACTGCCGAAGATGGAGTTTCTCACCCAAATGGAAATTATGGCAACTTACTTTTTATTTGGGATATGATTTTTGGGACGGCTAAGATTACAAGAAAATATCCCACAAAATTTGGTGCATGGAATCAAATAAAGGAGCCATGGTATATTCAATTATTATTTCCTATAATTCGCTCAAAAAGACCGGAGAGCGAGCTACATTCTTTAAGAACAAATAACGACTACGACCCCTCAATTGGTTTTAAGAAATTTGATAGTTAGACTATATAGGTAGTATATTCTGCCAACATTGGTTTGGCAAAAAGACTGAATAATTAAATAGTGTTTCTTTTGTGCTAGTTGTTGGTATAAGGTCCTCCCTCTCCCCGGCTATGCCGGGGTACTCCCTCCAAAGGGAGACATATTCTTTGCCAAAGTCACTGGCGTATATTATCGGATTAGGAAATGACGTTGGTAACGCTCTACAGGTAATCCCGCCTCATCTACAAGCCAGGGTAGCACCATCTTACGCGGCACATTTACTGTTTCGGTAAGGGTATGTTCAAAGGTGCCAAATACACGGTCCCAAAAGCGCACCGTAACCCCGTGGTTTTTCTTAGGATTGCCAAAATGATGGTAGAAATGATGCTTGCGGATAATCATTCCGTAGCCAATAAGTGGGGCGCGGGCATGCAACCGCTTGTGGGTTATTTCATAAATAAGATACATACCGGCTATGCCGCTCGAAAACAATATGCCGTATATAAAACCTACTGCCAAGCCCACTATCAACGATAAAATAACCAATGCAAATAAGGTGGCCACTAGCTTTTTCCAAAACGGAGCGAAATAATTACCCTGCCTGTGATGGCGCAAATGTTCATCGGTAGCCGGGTTGCCAGCACCTTTTTTATGCAGCAAAAAGCGATGGATAACATACTCCAAAAAAGTCCAAAATAGAATGCCAAGAATGAGCGCAATGAAATAAGTAACCATGACAGGAGGTGTTTAAATTGGGTAAATAAGGTAAGGAATTTTCAACTGTTATCAATAATAATGCCATTCCTACAGAGTTATTTCGCCACTCACCACTTCGCGCCACGCCACTACCCAGCCAGTTCTGTTAACTCCAACCAACGCAAACCTTTCGTATCAAGGGCTGCAATAATTTCGCCTATACGGGCCGAGGTTTTCATTATCTCCTCGTGGTCGGTTAGCGTTACCATTTTAGCTTCAAGTTCGGCACGTTCTTTTTCCAGTTGGGGCAGTTCTTTATCTAGTTGTTCCAACTCGTATTTATCTTTAAACGACAGCTTTATTTTAGGTTTTACCAAGGCGTCCTGTGCGGCTTTTTTAGCTGCGTTCGATGCTTCGTTTGCCAGCTTACGGGCTGCTTTTTCGCGCTCTAAAAGGTCGTTGCGGTAATCGGTATAGTTGCCGTTAAAATCGCGAATTACACCATCGCCTTCAAACACAAAAAGATGGTCGGCCAGGCGGTCCATAAAGTACCTATCATGCGATACAATAATCAGCACCCCGCCAAACTCACTCAAAAAGTCTTCCAACACATTTAGGGTAACAATATCCAAATCGTTGGTAGGCTCATCGAGTATCAGCAGGTTAGGATTTTTTATCAAAATGGTAAGCAAATACAGGCGGCGTTTTTCGCCCCCGCTAAGCTTACTTACCTGTGTATAATGCGTTTCGTTAGGGAACAAAAAGCGGTTTAACAACTGCGCTGCTGAAAGCCTTGAACCATCAGCCATTGGGATAACGTCGGCAATGTCTTTCACCACCTCTATCATGCGCTTATCCTCCTTAAACTTCATGCCCTTTTGCGAATAGTAGCCCAGCACAATGGTTTCGCCAATGTTTACTTTGCCGCTATCGGGCTCTTCCAGTCCGGCAATAATATTCAACAAGGTCGATTTACCGGCACCGTTCTTCCCAACAATACCAAGCCTTTCGCCCCGCTTAAATGTATAATCAAAGCCTTTTAACAAAGTTAAATCGCCATAGTTTTTGTAGATTTTTTTTAGCTCTAAAATCTTACCGCCAATGCGGGTCATTTTTACCGAAAGCTCTACGTTATCTTCATCCAAACGCTTGCTTGCATTTTTCGACACATCGTCAAACGCATCTACCCTACTCTTTGATTTGGTAGTACGTGCTTTGGGCTGGCGGCGCATCCATTCTAACTCTCGTGAGAATAGGTTTTTTGCTTTCTCCAGGCTTTTTTGCTCGCTCAGTTCGCGCTCGGCTTTCTTCTCTAAATAGTATGAATAGGTGCCTTTGTATTTAAACAATTCGCCATCTTCCAACTCTATCACCTCGTTACAAACCGAATCTAAAAAGTACCTGTCGTGGGTAACCATAAGCAGGGTCATGTTTGATGTGGAAAGGTAATCTTCCAGCCATTCAATCATGTCAATATCCAAGTGGTTGGTAGGCTCATCCAGTATCAGCAAATCGGGTTCATCTATCAACACGCTGCACATGGCAACACGCTTCAACTGCCCGCCCGATAGGGTTTTTATCTGCACATTCACCCTGTCAATACTAAATTTTGACAACAGCGAGTGCAGTTTAGCATCAATATCCCAAGCCTGCATGGCATCCATCCGTTCCGATGCCATTTGCAATACTTTGCGGGTTATATCATTATCTTCGGCGTGTTGGCCTTCCAACGCTTTTTCGTACTCGCGCACGGCATTAAAAATAGGGCTTTCGGTAGCCAATAATGCCTCAATAATTGTTTTCTCCGGGTCTAGTTTTGGGTCTTGGTCCAAAAACTCAATGCGGATGTCTTTACGTTGCGTAACCTGCCCCGCATCGGCGGTTTCTTTACCTGCTAAAATTTTAAGCAGGGTACTTTTGCCCGAGCCGTTGCGCGCCACTAAAGCTACGCGTTGCCCTTTGTTAATGCCTATGGTAAGGTTGGTAAATAGCGGCTTTATGCCGAATGATTTAGCGATATTCTCTGCCTGAAGATAATTCATTTTGTAGTTGGTAGTTGATGGTTGGCAGTTGGTTGCCAATAGAGCCTTCAACTTTATTGCTCGTTTAAATTAATCTACAAAGATACGATTATGTAGCGAGAGCACAGTTATTTCAATTTATCGTTATCTAAGTGACGCGTAGCATCGCGGTTGGTTTTCTTTTCCATATTCTTTTTAAAGGCCGCTTCTAAGTCAACGCCCGTTTGGTTGGCAAGGCAAATAAGCACCCATAATACATCGGCCATTTCATCGCCAAGGTCTTTTTCTTTATCGCTCTCTTTAAAGCTTTGCTCGCCGTATTTGCGGGCTATAATGCGTGCTACTTCGCCCACCTCCTCGGTAAGCATTGCCATATTAGTAAGTTCATTAAAATAGCGCACACCGTATGTTTTAATCCAGTTGTCTACTTCGGTTTGGGCGTCTGCAATGTGCATAGTTATGGAGTATTAGTTATGGGTTCAAAAATACGCTATTTAGTACCCCCTCCGTCCTGCGCCCGCCCGGATGAATGCTTCATCCATTCGGACTGGGACACCTCCCCCTA
>JANOCJ010000285.1:0-1974 GCA_031412115.1 Flavobacteriales bacterium | reverse complement strand
GCCCGGCCCGCCGCAGGCGGGAATGCCCACACTTCGACTACGCTCAGTGTGACGAATAACCCATAACTTTTCACACTCTCCGCTCTCACCTCTCCTCACTCCGCTCTATATTTGCACGTGCTTTTAGAAAAACTCAATACCCCCATAGAGTATTTGACAGGTGTTGGCCCCGTTAGGGCTGAGGCACTAAAAAAGCATTTGGAGATTTTTACATGGTACCACCTGCTTACCTATTACCCGTTTAGGTATGTGGATAGGACCAAGTTTTACGCCATAAAAGAGATAATGCCCGACATGCCTTATGTGCAGCTTAAGGGCAAAATTGTGAGTGTTGATACCATTGGGCAGGCACGCGGGCAGCGGCTGGTAGCCAAGTTTACCGATGGTGATGAGACGATGGATTTGGTATGGTTTCAAAGTGTAAAATACCTGCGGCAGCAACTAAAACTGAATGTAGAATACATTGTATTTGGCAAGCCTACCGAGTTTAACGGTGGTGTAAATATGGTGCACCCCGAGATTGAGATTAACCTGCCCGGCGCACGTGCGGTAAATACAGCCATGCAGCCTATGTACAACAGCGGCGAGGTGCTTAGGCAAAAGGGTTTGGATAGCAAAGGCATACTAAAATTACAGTATACGTTGTTGGAAGAAATAAGGCGCTATATAACGGAAAGCCTGCCTGAATGGGTGTTTGATAAGGTGCGCTTATTGCCCTTGGATATGGCATACGATTTTATCCACTTTCCGCCTACGCAAGATATGTTGGATAGGTCGGTAATACGGCTAAAATTTGATGAGCTTTTTTACAATCAGCTAAAACTGTTAAAAGCCAAAAGCTATAATAAACGCCACTTTGCGGGCTTTGTATTTGATAAAGTAGGCGATACATTTAACACCTTTTTTAACACCTATTTACCGTTTGATTTAACTGGCGCACAAAAGCGGGTGATGAAGGAAATTCGGGCCGACTTAGGCACGGGCAAGCAAATGAACCGCCTGTTGCAGGGCGATGTGGGCAGCGGCAAAACATTGGTTGCCTTGCTAACTATGCTGCTGGCAATAGATAATGGCTTTCAGGCCTGTTTAATGGCCCCTACGGAGATTTTGGCCACGCAGCACTACCATACCCTAAAGGAGATGCTGAAGGATATGCCGGTAAACATTGCGCTGCTCACAGGTTCTACCAAAAAAAGTGAGCGCAAAATAATCCACGAAACCCTTGCCGAAGGCAGCCTAAACATACTGATTGGCACCCATGCACTGATTGAAGATGTAGTGCAGTTTAAAAACCTTGGATTGGTTGTAATTGACGAACAACACCGCTTTGGCGTAGAGCAACGCAGTCGGCTATGGGGCAAAAACAACAAAACGCCGCATATATTAATCATGTCGGCAACACCTATACCGCGCACGCTGGCTATGACTTTGTATGGCGATTTGGACGTATCTGTAATAGACGAAATGCCGCCGGGGCGCATACCCATTACCACAGTACACCGCTTTGAAAATGCCCGCCTAAATGTGTTTGGTTTTATGCGCGAGCAGATTGCTTTGGGCAGGCAGATATATGTGGTTTATCCGCTGATTGAAGAATCGGAAAAATTAGACTTGAAAAACCTGTTTGAGGGGATGGAAGCCATAGAGCGCGAGTTCCCCAAGCCCGACTACCAAATTAGCATAGTACATGGCCGCCAAAAGGCTGCCGATAAAGAGATGGAAATGCAGCGCTTTGTGCGTGGCGAAACGCAGATAATGGTGGCTACTACCGTTATTGAGGTGGGGGTAAATGTACCCAACGCAAGTGTAATGGTGATAGAGAATGCAGAGCGCTTTGGCCTGTCGCAATTGCACCAGTTGCGCGGGCGCGTGGGCCGCGGTGCCGACCAGAGTTATTGTGTACTACTAACCAGCTACAAACTATCGGCTGACAGTAAGCTGCGCATAGAAACAATGGTACGCACCACCGATGGT
>JANOCJ010000284.1:0-9513 GCA_031412115.1 Flavobacteriales bacterium | reverse complement strand
GCCACGGTCCCATATCCACAAACCCTCTACATGCACCCAATCGCCAACGGTGGGCCAGTTCCAAATAATATCGCCACGCTGGTGGCCCGATGTTGAAAAACCTGCACTTTCGCCACGTAGGTTTGCCGCAGTACAAGGGTTACCTTTATTAGCTGCTGCCAAACCTGTTTCCCACTCTACGTGCAAGCTTGATTGGCATGCAGTATCACTGCGTTTTTCTGCCTTTTGTCTTTCTTCAGCTTCCAGTTCAAAAGGGTTGCTTTCGCCCGCACCAAAAATTTGGTAACAGAGTAAGTTTTGATAGGCTAAATCAGGAACAATATTAAAGCAAAAATCGTGGGTGTAATGAAAGAGTGATAAATCGACATACCCTAAATGCGGGCCCATGCCTTCTTCATACTTTTCGTTGCCGGTGGCTATTTTGCCTTCCATTACCACTACGGTATCATGGCCCCTTACAGGCACCCATGTAGGTAGCATACGCCCTACATCTTGCACGGTCTTAAACATGCCCAATATTCGGATGGTATCATAGCAGGGTGGATGGTCTATTTCAGCTTCAGACGAGTAATGCTTTATTTGCCCATTGGCAACACCACTAAAAATAATTGCTATAATGAGAGAAAAGCCTTTGAGTATGCGGAGGGGCATTGGTATAAATTTTACCAAAAGTAGTAAAACCTAGGCTGCATTGCGCAATGAGTTGCGCGTTAAAAAATGGTTTACAATGTGAGACGTAGCAACGGTTAATGCACCGCTAACGGTTAATACTATAGTATAGTGTGTGTGGCCCCACTCGCCAATGCTGATAAAGGCAAAGCCAATAACCACTAATACCAAAGCATGTAGGCGGCGGTGGTATTGGATGTAGCCGCGGTACAGCGATATAGATGCAATAACAAAACTCAGGCTAATCATTAAAAAGTCAAACCAATCGCTGGCTATAAATTTAATGCCTGCTAATGGTAGCGAAGCCAACACCAATGGGGTAATAGCACAGTGTATAGCACATATAAACGAGGCTATAAAACCGGCTGTATCCAACCGGGTAGATTCTTTATATGTTGTTTCGTCAATTTCCATTAATCAAATTCAAAGGTACACATTTTTGCAACATTGTTGCAAGACGGAGACAAAAAACGCGTAAATTTGTTGTAGAATGAAAAAGGAAAAGGCTTTTAAAAGCGCCGCTTTGTTAGATAACCACCATTTGCGCCGCACACCCGTGCGCGAGCAGGTGCTTGGTTTATTTATGGATAAAAGCCATGCCTTAAGCCATTCTGATATTGAACAGGTATTATCGGGCGAGTTTGACCGTGTTACCATTTACCGCACGCTTACATCGTTTTTAGATAAAGGGCTGGTGCATAAAATACCGGCTGATAATGGGCAAACACGCTATGCCTTGTGCAGCGATGGTTGCGACGAAGAGGCACACCACCACTCGCATGTGCATTTTAGCTGCAGCCAATGTGGGCAAACGTTTTGCTTAGAGCATATCCATATTCCGGTAATAAACCTACCACAAGGTTATACCCTTAATGAGCTGAACTATATTGCCAGCGGTACTTGCAAGGGGTGTAATAAAGCCTAGCATTTCCGTTTCACACTTCTACTAGCTCAGTTTGACGAGATTACTGTTTCTTTACCTCGGCCAGTGCTTTAATAAATGCTTTATCGGCACTGTTAAATGTTCGGTACGAAGCTTCGCTACCGGCCACATCGCGGCCTATAAACGCTTTCAGGTTGTTTTTGATAAGGGCTAATGAGCGGCTTAGCTGCGCAGCATTTTCCGGCACACCGCGCTTAGCTGCAAAAGCAACCAAACTGCTAATTATACCTTCGTCAACTACAAAGTTTTCGGCAAAGGCGCGGGCATTGTTTTTATAGCGGCTTTCTAATGATGAGCGGTTACGGTCTACATAATCCAGCGCAAAATCGTTTATAACACCTTTGGCAAAAAGTGCGGTATAATAGGCCGTAATATTCATTGTATCCAGCGGAACAAACACATCGGGCATAATGCCACCGCCGCCATATACAACCTTGCCTTTAGGTGTAGTAAAGCGTTCTTTTTTATTCTGTTTAATACTATCGGCATTTTCCAGTTCGCCGGTATCGTAACGGTGGCTTACTTCGGCATAGTAATCATCAACGCCACCTTCGCCATAAGGCTTTTGTATGCTACGGCCGGTAGGGGTATAGTAGCGGGCAACGGTAAGGCGCAGGGCCGAACTATCTTTAAGCATTTGCTGGTGTTGCACAAGGCCTTTGCCAAAGCTGCGGCGTCCTACCACAGTGCCACGGTCATTATCTTGTATGGCACCGGCAATAATCTCGCTGGCCGATGCTGAACCTTCGTCAACCAAAACAACCAGCGGAATACTTTCTAGAATCCCTTCAGCGGTAGCATAGGCATTTTCGCGCTTGTAGTGGCGGCCTTCCGTGTAAACAATCATTTTGCCTTCGGGTAAAAACTCATCGGCAATATCAATACATACGTCTAACAAACCACCGGGATTGTCGCGTAAATCCAGTATCATGCGGTGCATGCCCAACATACGCAGGCGCGATGCTGCTTGCATAAACTCATCGTAGCTGGTTTCTGAAAAGCGCGTTAGCTTAACATAGCCCACATCGCCCTCTACCATGTACGATGTTTCAATACTGTGGATGGGGATAGTACCACGGGTAATGATAAAATCAACCGGCTTTTTCATAGTGCCTGCACGTACTATTGATACCGTAACTTTTGTGCCACCGGTACCGCGCAGTTTGCTTATTACATCGTTATTTTTAATGCCTATACCGGCTACGCGGGTGCCATTAATTTTTACAATACGGTCGCCAGCTTTAATGCCCACTTTTTCAGATGGGCCGCCGGTAAGCGCCGTAACAACTAAAATAGTATCGCGCTGAATGTTAAATTCCACCCCAATGCCTTCAAAATTACCATGCATAGATTCGTTCACAGCCTTTAATTCGCTTGCAGGTATGTATGATGAGTGCGGGTCTAAACGCGGCAGCATTAATGACAATGCCAAGTCAGTCAATTTGTCTTTGCTTACGGTGTCAACATACTCTTTGTACACATAATCCAACACATCTTCAAATTTTCCACGTTTTCCACTTTCGGTAGCCGGGTTTAAATTTTTACCTAAGAATATGCCCCCAATAAGCACGGCAGCAAAAGCTATAGGTAGGTATATATAAGGTGCTTTGTTTTTAATCATTGCGGAGTTTTATTACAATCAAGTTGCGAAATTAACGAAATGTACGCCTGTTTTGTTTTACTTATATAACAATGGTTGCAAAAAGTTTGGCATAGGGTATGCAATAGGGTATATGGTGAAAACCTGTGAAAAACTTACAAACGTACCCCGGTACATACATAAAGAGATTTAAGTAACTATGATAAGATAATTTTACAACCGTTGATTTGTGAAAACAAACCCAACAATGCACTGTTAAAGTATATAGCGTATGAAAACAAAAATTGTTAGCAAGGTAAAAGCAGGAACACTTCTGATATCTGAGCCGTTTTTAGTGGATTACTATTTTAAGCGTACTGTAATTTTATTGCCCGAGCATAATGATAAAGGCTCTATGGGCTTTGTAATTAACAAGCCGTTGGATATTAGAGTGAACGATGTTGTACCTGATATGCCCGAGTTTGATGCGCCTTTATATTCTGGCGGGCCGGTGCAAAATGATATGTTGTATTTTATACATACATTGGGAAGCATAGTGCCTAATGCACAAAAAATTACCAAAGACCTTTACTGGGGTGGCGATTTTGAGAAGCTGAAAGAACTGATAGAAGCCGGTATTGCCAAGCCTGAAAACGTGCGTTTTTTAGCAGGCTATTCGGGTTGGGAAAAAGGGCAGCTTAACAGCGAAATTGAGCACCACTCATGGTTAATTGCCGATACCCCGCAAGAGATTATTAGCGAGGATAGCGAAGACCTTTGGGGCAAACTAATACGCGATAGCCATACACCTTATGCTATTTGGGGCAACTTTCCCGAGAACCCATCACTCAACTGATTCGGCCAGCCATTGCGTTAGCTGCTTGGCAGTAGTATTAAAGTATCGCCTTTTACCGTAGGCTAATATCCACCGTACACCGGTAATGGTGTTGGTTAAAAACAGTTCGTCGGCTGTTTCAAAGGCTGCCGGTGCCATCGATTGTTCTTTTACTTTCAATCCTCCTTCTTCTGCTATTTCTACCAAGTTGCGGCGCATAACGCCTGCTATGCAACCATCGCTAAGCGGCGGTGTAAACAGTGCGCCATTCTTCACCATAAATATATTTGATGAGGTGGTTTCAACTACACGCCCATCTTCGTTCAAAATAATGGCCTCATCTAATTTATGCTGGGTACAGTATAGGCTAGACATGGTATAGAGTAACGAGTTACCTGTTTTAAACTGCGAGTAGGTAGTATGGTGTTTTACATTTTCGGTATACACCCCAATGGTAAGCCCTTTGTTATTTAGCAGATACGTGTCATCCGTATACGGTCGAATTTCTAATAAGATAGATATTTCGTTGCCTTCGGGCTTATAAGTTAAACCGCTGTTGCGGTAGGCAGTCATACGGGCACGGCCACCCAAGCCTAATTTATTCAGTTCTTTTAATTTGTCAAATGCTTTCTCTGCTTCGGCAACGGTAAAGCCTTTTGGTATATCCATTTTTAGGGCCGTCATAGCTTGCGTAAAACGGTGGTAATGGTCGTCAATAAAACAAATGTTGCCATTGGCCATGCGCACACTTTCAAAGGCCAAATCGCCAAAGCGGAAGCCACGGTTGGTAACACCAATATTCAGTTCGCTTTCTTTTACAAACTCTTTATTGTGATATAAGTAAAGGTCTTGCATGCTTAAGCTATTAGGTGGATATACTCGCGCAAATCATCGTTAGCCGTAATATGTATAGGCGTAACACCCGCGCCCTTTGCAGCTTCAACATCACGGTCGCGGTCGCCAATAAAATAGCTTTGCGCAGGGTCAATGTCAAAGCGGGCCAAAGCCTTTTCTACCATTAATGAACCCGGCTTACGGCAAAGGCATTGTGTATAATCGGGGTGGTGCGGGCAGTAGTATATCTCAGTAAAATTTATGTTGTAGTTGTAAAAATAATGTTTGATGTATTGATGCAGAATATTTACATCCTCATGCGTATACAGTTCCTTCGATATGCCTGCCTGGTTGGTAATAATGATAAGCAGATAGCCACGGTTTTTTAACTCGTATAATACTTCTGCAACGCCCTCGTTTATTTCGCAATCGTCTTCCAGCCAAACATAATCGCCTACCTCGCGGTTTATTACCCCGTCACGGTCAAGAAATATGGCCTTAGCACTCATTAGCCTAAACGGTTTTTAATAATTTCAATAAAATGCGGATAGGCTTGCGGGTCAACAATGGCAGTAAACAATAAGCCAAACAAGGCACCGCTTAAGTGGGCACTGTGGTTAACATTATCTGCCCCGCGGCGGCCTGCGTAAATAGAATAAGCAACGTATAATACAGAAAATACTATAGCTGGCATAGGCACAAAAAATACGGCTATAGTGCTAAAAGGTGCGTAAACAATAAAGGCAAAAATAACTGATGATACAGCGCCCGATGCACCTACTGAATTATACCAACTATCGTTTTTATGTTTCTCATATGTAGGGATGATGGCAGTTAACAATCCGCCAAAATAAAGGCATAAAAAATAGAGTATAGCCTTTTCGCCAAACAGTTGGTGGTATAGCTGCTCCATAATCCGGCCAAATGAATAAAAGGCAATCATATTAAAGGCAAGGTGCATAATATCGGCATGCACAAACCCATGCGTAAAAAAACGCCACCACTGTTTTCTATGCTTTATCAGGTACGGATTAAACTTTAGTTTATCCATCAATGCCTGATTGTTAAACGCGGCGAATGATACACCGGCATTTATCAATACCAATACAAGGGTTATAGTTATAGAAATATCGTCGCGCAGCATAGCGCAAAGGTAGATTTATTTAGTACAGCTTATTGCTTAATAAGCGTTTTAGAAAAACGTTGTTTGCCCGCGCCTTTTACGCTTACAATGTACTGCCCCGCAGGTTGGTTTTCCATGCCGGTAAGTATAATGGTGCTAACCTCGCCGGGTGTTACGGTAAATTTTTCGGTAAGCACTTTGCGGCCGCTAATATCAGTAACCAGCACTTCAATTTGTTTTGATTTTACCGATTGGTATACAATGTTAAACGTGCTTTGAAAAGGGTTTGGGAAGATATTTACAATCTCTTTTTTAGTTTGCCCGGCAAAGGTTGTTGAGGTTAATAGCTGCCCGGCAATAGAAAAATCGGGAATGCCGTAGCCAAGTAAACTATCAGGATTGTTATGCTGGCTGGCGCTTTTTTGCACCGCATCCATTATCTGTATGTTATTGTAAACCGGGTTGGCTTGCCAGAAGCAGGTAACCATACCCGCCATAATGGGCGATGAGAACGATGTACCACTGGCCTTTGAGGCCCCACCACCAAAGTTTACCACCCATGCATTGCTGCCTTGCGCGGCTACATTGGGCTTTATGCGCTTGTCGTACGATGGACCTTTAGAGCTAAAGTTGGCATAATTGCCCAGCGAATCGACCGCACCAATGGTTAAAATGCTATCGGCATCAGCCGGTGCGCCAAGGTAAAACCACGAGCCACTGCCAGAGTTGCCTGCACTATTTAATACCAATAAACCACGGCCTGCGGCAATAGTTGCAGCGCGGCTTGATGGGTTTTTCTTGCCGTCCATATCAGCATAAGTATGGCTTTGCGTTGTATCATCAAACAAGGTATAGCCTAATGATGAGTTGATAACATCAGCACCCACACTATCGGCAAACTCAGCGCCCGATGCCCAGTTGTATTCTTCAATAATATTTTCGCTTGCAGCTTCTTCAGTGCGTATTAGCCAATAGCTGGCGCGGGGCGCTGTGCCTACCAGCACGCCTGGTATGTTGCCGCCCATGGTAGATAGCACATAAGTGCCGTGGGTGTTAAATTGAAACACATCGTGGTTGCCGGGGTTTACATAATCTTTAGTGCCTAAAATGCGGTTGTATACCCAAAGGCTATCAAACATATCCATTTGGTTTACTTGCGAAAAGCCCGCATCCAACACAGCTATAACCATTCCCTCGCCTTTAAAACCATTTTGGTGCAGCGTTTGGCCTTTCGATAGGTTTATCTGGTTAAAGCCACGGCCATAATCAAGCGGTGTGCCGGTGCTTTTTTCAGTGCTTTTGGTACGTGTTTTAGGGGTATGCACTTTAGCCAGATTAGCCAAAGGGTCTTCATTGGGTTTTACTTTTGATATAGGCTTAAGGTTTTGCACGTATGGCAAAGCACGTATGGCTGCAAGTACAGTAGTATCGGGCGCCCAAACGGTAACGCAGTTTAGCCATTTTGATTTATTGAGGATAAAAACACCGGCATTGCGTACACCATCAACATACGTTTGATTAACGGGAAGGTCTTTTTCATCAATAGCAATGCCGTAGCGGTTGCGGCGGTCTATTGCCCGTTGCGACAGGTACTGCGTAGGGCTGCTTATGCTAAAGGGCGAGTTGTTTTTATCAGTAAAAAAAACAACAAATTTTGAGTTAGCTACCGGTTGTTGGGCATTAGCCGTAAAGCTTAGCAATGCAGCAGCCAGTAGTAAAATTATGCGGTTAGATGTGTTCATTTTTTGTTGAGAGTAAAATCTATTATTGCGGATTATAATCCGTCAAGGTCATAACCATTTTAAAGCCCTTTTTAATACGTTGGTCAAACGGCGTTCCGGGCTGGATATTAGCTTCTAAAATAGTCAATTCTTTGTATACTAAGCCTACACCTTTTGCATATACTTCTTTACCAAGCTCTTTATGTAAAAGCGGTTCAGTTTGGCCGCTGGGTATATCGTTATTTCCGGTTTGCAACACGGTAACGGTTTTATCAAACGTAAAACCATTTACAGTAAAGGGTTTGCCAATTTCGGTCAATTCATATTCCCAAGGGTCGTTGGTGTTGTATATATTTCCGTTCCATTTAGCGCCATCAACAATAGGGAAGGTAAGCTTTACAATGCGCTCATTTTCTTCTACTTTCTCGGCACGCGCGTTGGTGCGTTTCATGCTCCACACATCTTTAATATACCAGGCGCCATTGGCGCTGTCGCGGCGGTTGCGTATCAATACCACGGCTGTATCTCCGGCATTGTCTATGTACAAACTGTCGTTTAGTTCGCGTATATCAAAACGAAATGTATCTATTGTTACCGGTACGGTAAAATCGTTCCAAACGGTAGAGTCTACTTTAAACTGTGCGTAGCGGCCACTATCGGTAGGAAAGTATTCGTAGCCAAAGGCTATAGGGTCTTCAGTGCCTTTTTTGCAGCCTACGGCCACAGCTACACCAATTACCAATACTGAAATGAATTTGAGGTAGTTGTATTTCATGCTATATCAAAGTTAAGGCTTAAACGCATGGCAGGCTTAAAAGTTCGGGCAAGAGATATCTATAACGTTATTAACATAAATAATACCTGCGGGCAATGCTTAATCTATGTAAATTAATAGATTTGTGAATATAATTATTTTATGAAAAAGAATCTTTCCATAGTACTGTTTTTAACGCTGATACTATCGGGCTGCGAATTGGCCAACACTATAAATGCTAAAGATTATAGCAACAACATTGTAGCCGAACAAGAAAAAGTAGTAACCACCATTATACCTTTTATTGAGAAATTTAACACCGGAGATATTGATGCTGCAAGGCTTTTGTTAGAACCCATACAAGTGCAATGCGATTCGTCTATAAACGTTATAGAAAAAATGGGCGGCTTTAAAGGGAATGATAGAATGCAGAAAAAAGCACTTGAGCTGGTGCATTTTTATAGGCGCAGTTTTACTAAAGACTATAACTACATTTTAGATGTTATGGGCAACGCTAATGCTACGCTGCTAGAGTATGAAAAAATTGAAAAAATAGCGCAACGCTTTCAGGTAAAAGAGCAAAAAATTGTGCAGGAACTAAAAGAGTTGCAATTAGAATTTGCAAAAGAACATCATTTTGAGGTACAGGAAAAAAATCCGATGGATGAGAAGTTAGAGCAGTTGTAAAACTACTGCCTATCAATAAAACCCCCGCCAATAAGGTCGTTGCCGTCATAAAACACAGCCGACTGCCCGGGGGCAATAGCCTTTACGTGTTTGCGGAATTCTACTTTAATACGGTCACCATCGTGGCTAATGGTGCTCATGGCCCCGGCGTCTTTGTAGCGTATTTTCGTCAACGATTCTATTGTGCCAGGCAAGGCATCATATTTTTGCAGGTTGGGGTTGCGCACCCACATTTCCTGTTTGTCTAATTCTTCCTCAGGGCCTAAAACAACGGTGTTGCTTTCAGGTATTATTTGGGTAACAAACATAGGGCTGCCTACGGCTATTTCCAAGCCTTTGCGTTGGCCAATAGTGTAAAACGGGTAGCC
>JANOCJ010000283.1:0-4202 GCA_031412115.1 Flavobacteriales bacterium | reverse complement strand
ACGAGGAAGACGACCTGCCAGAAAACTGGAAGAAGGAAATATTAAATCTTTCATGATGCCTGGTTTCATACATTCTTAAGATCGTGCAACTTTTGCTTGTACGTTTTGCACATTCAATAGGTTTTTAGCGCCTACTGTTAGTGTTATATGGCGTTTCCAAAGGGTTTTAGCAGCGGTAACATCAAGGGTATTATAATCACTAATAAAGTTTTGCAATAAATCGCCTTCGGCACTGCGAATGAAATTTTGCACCTTGCCGGTATACTTGTAAAACACCGAAATATTAAGGCCTGCTTTTTCGGCAATAAAGGCAGCATTGGCGCGCACTTCGGGACTAAAGTAAAACGATAGTTTACCATCCTCGGTAGCAACGCTGGTGCGGCCTACGTAGTTAAAGCCTGTACCTAATTTAAACTTACCAATCCAATAATCTACTTGGGCAGTACCGCCTACGGTTTTGTATTTGCCAATGTTGCCATAGGTATATGCAGCACCGCCTTGGTCGGTTTGTACAAGGGTTATCAGGTTATCAATTTGATTATAAAAGGCACTAATATCTGTTTTAACAACACTCTTTTTAACCTCTTTGCGCCAAGTAAAGTTGGCCGAGAAGTTGTTAGAGTATTCGGCTTTCAAATCCTGGCTGCCTACTATATTGTGATTAATATCTACAAAATTAAAATACAACTCTTTTATAGCCGGGGCGCGGAAACCACGCGCATACGATGCCCTAACGCTTATGCCTTTGCCATTGTTAAACAACACGTTTATAGATGGAATAACAGGGGCTTTGTAAGCGGTATTATAAGCCAAACGTACACCCGGCCTAAACACTAATTTAGGCACCGGCGAATATTCTGCACTAACAAAAGCGGCATAGTCGCCAATGTTTTGCAACTGGCCATCAATACGGCGGCCGTAGGCGCTTTCCACATTTACATCGTAGCCCGCTTCAAAATTGCACACGCTTTTTTTGCCCTCGGGGCGTTGTTTTGATGTGCTAATGGTGCCACGGCTCATAACCAAACCAAAGCGGCTAGTATCTTGGTCGCCACTGTTGGTAGTAAGCTCTTCGCTTAAATCAACCAGGTTTTTAAAATACGTGTTTTTATGGCGGATGTAGGCGTTGTAAGCCACTATAACATTGAGGTTGTATTTACCCGCTTTGCCATTTAGCGTAACTGAATTGTTGATGCGATTTGTGCGGTAATAATCGTCAAAAGCCGTTTCGTAATATGGGGCACGGCGCTGGCCGCGATTGGTAATCAGTTCCCAAAAATACTCGCCACTGTAGCGCAGCGTAAGGGCTTTAAAGCGGTAGCCGTAGCCAATGTTACCAAAGTATTGTTCTTTGGGTTTCCATGTTTTAAAGCGCGATGTATCAACCAAAGCAAAACCATCAAAAAAGTTGCGGCCGCCGCTTAGTTGCAGGCTGTGTTTGCCTTTGTTTATGCCAATGCGCCCGTCGGCATTGTATTGCCCAACACTTTCGTAATAGGTTGATGCGCGAAACTCAGCAGTGTTTTGTTGGTCTTTTTTGGTAATGAGGTTTATGGCCCCACCCAACGCATTGGTGCCGTAGCTTACAGATAGCGGGCCTTCAATAATTTCAATGCGTTCAATATTGTTAAGGTTGATTTGGCTAAGGTCTAAATTACCATTTTGGCGGCCTACCATAGGCACACCGTCAACCAATATTTTTATGTTTTCGCCACCTACGCCTTGCAAGCTCATAGAGCTGCCCAGTATGGCATCTTGGTTTAGGCGGATGTTTAACTGGTTTGCCAGCACATCGCGCAGGTTTACGGCGCCCTGTGCTTTTATCTGGTTCTCATCAATCACCCGTACTTTGTATACCGATTTATCGGCGGTATTGGCCCCGTATTGGCCGGTTATAATTACATCATTAAGCTTTACGCTTAAAGGCTTGGCATGGTATGTAAGCGATTGGCCCGCTGCAAGCGTATCAATAATTTTATCAAACCCAATAGCGTATATATAAATAGCCGTTTGGCCACTATAGGGGTTTTGGGCTTCGCCGTTAAGGCTTGACGGCACTGTTGCTGCCTTGTTTTTTTCACCTCCGCCAATGGCGGTAAACACTACAACAGCAGTTGTTAAGGGCTTATTATCGGTAGCCGATAGCACCGTAACTTTTCCGCCTTGGGCGCTTTGCCCAAAAATAGGTTGGCACAGCCCGCTAATTGCGAGCCATGCCAAGCCTAAAATATATTTACTAGTTGAGTTCAATTAACGTACTACTAATTTTAATGCTTTGTTGCTGTTGCCTACGGTAAGGTTTACAATGTACATACCCGGTGCAAAGTTGCCGTTTGCAATTTGGGTAGTGTGTAAACCGGCAGTGCCGTTTAATGTTTGGCTATCAATCATTTTACCGGCTAAGTCATACACTGTGTAAGTAGCTTTAGCGGCAGTTTCTAGGCTGTAAACAAGGGTTACCACTTCGCCGTTTGATGGGTTAGGATATAACACTACGTTTTGTAAAGCGCTGTTTTCAGTTACAGTTGTTTGTGTGCTAAGGTTTTCTTTCCAAAAAATGTAGTTGCCATTAGCTGCGCCACCAAAACCTGTGAAAACAATTTTGTACAATTCAGCACCGCGCAAAGTAAAGTATACTAATGAGTCTTCTACTGTCCAGGCCGGTGGTGGAGGGGTTTTCCAATCGGCACCAATAGTGCTTATTATGTTTGAAAAATCTAGGCCATTAGTATCAACATATGTGTCAACATCATCAATAGGGTAAGCTTTAGCTATTTGAACGTTACCATTGGCTAAAACGCCGGTTACAATTTGGTTTGGTAAGTTAAACAATTGGCCATTGTAGCGGGTAAACAATAAATCCCATTGGCTTACGGCAGGCTCATTATCAGTAAGCGTTCCGCTACCTAAGGTATAATAAGCCATGCTTTTTGATAGGTAAGGATTAAAGCTTAACGTATCGGTATCATCATTGGTGCCGTCAATATTAGCGGTACGAACAATGTATTTGTTTTCAAGAGAAATTTTAGCAACAATCCATAATTTCTTCATTGTATTGCCTTTTACAAAAAGGTATAACGAGTCGCCAACTACGTTGTGTGTAGGTGCGCCGGCGTAGGTGCCCCAGCCATAATCTAACTGGCCGCCAACCGATGTGTTGTTAAAGCCACCCCAATCCCAGGTTGAATCGGGATTGTTGATGCGTTGCCAAGCAGTATAGCCAACGGTATCCCAATTGGCGGTAAAGTTTTGTACAGATGCTGCGGCATCGGGGTAAACGTAGGCTTTAATGGTATTAGGGTCGCTGGCAGATAGGCTGCTGTTTAACCAAATACCGCCCGACATGATGCCGGTTTGGAATGCAATATCCCAGCTGTAAACAGAAACAGGCGTTTCGGCTCCGTTTGATAATTTGTAAAATACCTGATTAACATACGAAGCGCCGGTTGAAACGGTATCAACAATCTGTTGGCTTTTGCCTGCAAAGGCACTAAGAACTGCTACTGAAAGTATAAAAAGTTTTTTCATTTGATATATATAGAAATTTTAAATGGTGTTTTATGGTGGCAAAGATACTTTGGCGCAATGGGTTACCGATACCATATAAGGGAGTATAAATACCGTTTAAGGTATTTTAAACGCTGATTTAAATCATGATTTAAGTTGTACCGTTATTTTAAGTAACTTAGCGTAGCAGAATTATACCAAAAAAAGTGAAAAGAAAAATACTAATCCCTGCCCTGTGTTTGCTATTGTTTGCAACCTGTAAAAGGGAGCCCGCCGAGTGGGATGTTGACATTGTAGCCCCTGTGGCTACAGCATCATTATCGGTTGAAGACATTGCGCCCGACGGTTATATTATTGCCGATGGCAGTGGCGCCATGAAGGTGGTATACCAAAATACGGTATATACCCTTCCTGTAGATTCGCTGCTTAGGTTGCCCGATACAACTTTTGGATACCCGGTAGTAATACCGTTTTGGCCCGGCCCTTTGGATCCCGGCACAACAATACCAATACCCTTTACCCAAAATATTAATTTTAAAATTGACCCGGCCAAATTAACACGCGTGGTAATAAACCAAGGCTATTTAAACCTTAGGGTAAAAAGTTCGGCATCGCAAGCTATGCTTATGAACTATAGTGTTCCATTAGCTTTTAAAAATGGCAGCCCACTTAGTATTGTAGAAACCCTGCCAGCT
>JANOCJ010000282.1:0-2022 GCA_031412115.1 Flavobacteriales bacterium | reverse complement strand
GGGCTGCCGCTACTATCCCTAATGCGGCTGGCGCATCCTTTAGCTACGTAAAAACATATTATGTATTGCATTATAACAAAATAAATTTTAGTATTACGGTAAACTAAAATCTGTTTAACCATGCATAAAATTGAGCTTACTTACTTTAATTACATTGCTGTAAATGTAGGGGCTGGAATGTCGGATGCTATTTTAAAATGCACCTTAACACCCGGCTCTGATACACCCGGCAGCCGGTTGATTTTTCATTTTGATTACTTGTATGAGGTGGATTATCCGCGCGACCCTGATATAGCAGACCCTGCCGCTTTATTAAACCGCAGTTTATATACCCCAGTGCCTTTTACAAATATTGATGGGCCACCCGATGAACGGGGAGTTCCAATATCGGGACCTTTTTATAAAAATACTGCCGATGCACCGGGTGTTGATATTAACTTAAGCTACATCACTAAAATAGCCGACGGCAGTGGGGTTTATTGGGTACGCATAAAAACTAATGATTTTAAACAATCGATACGCCGCCTGGGTAGCGAGCAAATGCAGTACACCGAGCCCGGTTCGTTAATAGACCATAGCAACCCGCGCCGCCGCGTTGGCTGGCCCGACTTGCTTTTGAGGGCATATATATTGCAAGACGGGGTAAAAATTCATACCCAACATTTTGTGCGCAGTGTATTGCCTTAAACTTATCTGTTAATAGTTGCTCCGGCCTTTAGTTCCGAAGCCTCGGGAGTGGTTATAATGCGCGAATGATTATGGGCTTTAGCCCAAATTTAAACCGGCTCAATTTTGGGCCAAAGCCCTATTCAACCTAAGCCTCTTCATCCCCGGCCTTGCCATAGTCATCCCTACGGGAAAAGCACAGGGCAACAATTTTCTGTTCATTGTTCTCTGTTCGTTGTTCACTGTCCTTTCTCCTCAAAACCAATCCACTACCCCCTTTATCTCACATCCAAATACCCACCAAGCCCAAATATTTTACCAAGGACTTTGTAGTGTAAAAACAATTTATAATCTTTGCTGTTATTCGGTCTAAAATTTATGATAAACTGTTGTGTTTCATCACTCATTAATGCTTATATTTAGCCTATAGGAAACACGTTTACACGGTTAATTAAATTTTTATTAAACACCATTCCTAATTCATAGTTAAATGAAGCTATTTACGCGCTTTGCAGCCTTATTTGTTGGGCTAACTTTTTTTGTTATTTCGGCCCAAGGGCAAACCATTTACCCCGCTTATAATGACGGGCAGGTGTACATCAAAATACGCAACAACTTTCCGCTAGGTAAGTTTGTAGGCAAAGATGTAGACATTAGCACCGCCCCGGTGGTAAAAGCATTGGTAGCCAAATACGGCATTACCCGCCTGCAAAGGCCTTTTTACAGCAAACGCTCGGCCGAATTGGGGCAAATTTACCGCGTATACTTTAGCCAGCACGCTAAGGTAGACGAGTTTATTGCCGAACTGCAAAAAGACGCTACTGTAGAGTATGCTGAAAAAGTGCCGTTAATGAAGATTACCCTTACCCCTACCGATTTGGGCACCCAAAGCTGGAGCAATGGCAACTGGTCGTTGTTTAGGATAAATGCCCAAGCCGCTTGGGATGTAACCACCGGTAGCACCAACACTAAAATTGCCATTGTAGATAATGCAATACAAACTACCCATACCGACCTTACCGGCAATATATGGGTAAACCCCGGCGAAATTGCTGGCAACAACGTTGACGACGATGGTAACGGATACGTGGACGATATAAACGGTTGGGATGCAGCAGATAACGATAACAACCCCAACCCGCCCAATACTACGTATGACCACGGAACGCATTGTTCAGGCATAGCATCGGCACGTACCAATAACGGTACTACAGGCGTTGCAGCTATTGGGTATAACTGTAAAATAATGGCCGTAAAAGCTACAACGCCTGTAGTACCGTTATTGGTACGTGCCGATGCTATGCCTGAACAATGCGTTCCGTGGTCATACGTAGTATTGGGCGGGTTGGGGTTGTT
>JANOCJ010000281.1:0-4830 GCA_031412115.1 Flavobacteriales bacterium | reverse complement strand
GCCTTTTGCGGGCTGGTCATATTAAAGGGGTCGTACTGCGGGTTTATACGCTGGTTGGGTATTACCCCAATATTAGTTGGGCCATAGTCAAAGTTGCGCACATTATCGTTAAACAACAGGTACAGCCTGCCGTTGCGCTGCGCCAACAGGTACGATGAGAATAAGCCCCCGTCGTTAATGGTTTCCTGCTGCTTGGGTATTTTGCGCACCCACTCTATAACGCCTGTGGGGCTAAGGCTGGCCACAATAATATCGTTATAATAGTAATGGTTGTTGCAGGTTTGTATACCGCTACGCACATCGTAAAAGCATACCACATCTTCAAAAGTTTGCTCGGCCACCATTATAACTCCCTGGTCAGGCCTTACAATAATGTCGTTTAGCTTATAGCGGCTTAGTTCAACCCCTTTTTCAATGGCGCGGGTTTTCATAAACAGCTCTAAAAAGCTTTTTTCAAACGCCTGTATGCCTTTGCCTGCAATAACGCCCGTAGCACCATCTATCCTAATATAAAAAGTACCGGCAATACCATTATCAGTATTGTTGCGGTTGGTGTAAAAGCCTGCTACCAGTATGTTTCCGTCGGGTGCGCGCTTTAGCAAAGCCTCGCTTACTTTTGGGCCGCCGCCAAGGTCCATATCATATTCGCGCACGGTGCCATTGGCGGTAATGGCCAGCAGCAGGTAGGCATACGATGTGGTTTCTTTAATAAAAAGCCCCTCTTTAATATCGCCAATGCGCAGCATTATATAAAAGTTGCCTGCAGCGTCGCCAATGCCCGATACTACATTTACGCGCTCTTTTTTATAGGGAATATCAACCGTTTTATAAAATTGTTCTTTCAGGTTGCTGTCTATCACACGGCACACCAACCGCTCGTTGCCGGTGGCTTTGTCAAGCTCCATGTGGTATAGCATTAAGCCCGACGAATCGGCCGTTATAGCAATATTTTCTGCACGGTATTCGCGGCGCGTTTCCAGCGGAATGTAATCTACCTCGCGGTACTCTTTGCCCAAAGCACCCGTAGTATCTACCACATATGCGTATATCGATTTTTTGTCGGCTTCGCGGTTAAGAAAAGTGCCTACCATAAGCATGCGGCCTTTTAGGTAGTAAATATCCTCTACTTCAACAGCTTCGCCATCGCGGGTGGGTATCTTCACTTCTTCCGAAAATTCTTGCTGCAAGCTAAACGCATCGTATTTATCTAACCAAACATGGGGTATGTACGAAAAGATGTAGCCGCCGCTGTAGCGCAGGGCATAGTAGCTGTTGCTGCCCTCGCCAATAATTTTGGTTATATAGCTGTTTTTGCGGTTTTTGTAGGCCTCGCCCCATTTAATGCCCAACTGCTGCGCACCGGCACTGCAGGCAAGTAAAAGGCAAACAACTACTATTTTAAATTTCAGGGCCATGGCGTTATGCGCAAATATATTTTTATTAAGGATGCACTTATGCTAAGTTTGCATAAATGCTAATTATTTAATCGTGAAAAACATTTTCTTCCCCATACTATTACTGCTTACCACCCAATATTGTTTGGCACAGCAGCCAAAGAGTTCAATAAGCCCATGGTATTTACATGTGGAATTTGAACCCATTATTGGCGAAACAGCCCCCGGCCTGCACTCCTTTGCATACGCCACGTATGGTAGCAAATGGGTATTTATAGGCGGGCGTACCAATGGTATGCACGGCCAAAACAGCAACAGTAATTTTGAATCGGAATTTGCTAACAATCGTGTGGTTGTGCTTGATACGGTTGACTGGCAATGGGCATCCGCATCGCTAAACCAACTGCCATGGCCGGTGGCCGACCCTTTGCGCAGCACCAACATGCAGTATTGGCATGATAGTACCACGTTATATATGGTGGGCGGCTATGGTTGGGATAGCACGTTGGAGGCTTTTACCACCTACCCAATGCTATCGGCTATTGATGTGCCGGGGCTTATTACTGCGGTTGAACTGGGCGATAGTATTTATCCCTTCATCCGCCAGTATACCGATACCAATCTGGCCGTTTGCGGAGGCGAGCTCATTAAAATGGATAGCCTATACTACCTTGTTATGGGCCACAAATTTGAAGGCCGCTATAGCACCCCGGCGCAAATGCAGTTTACCCAGCGTTATACCGAGGCTATACGCCATTTTAGTATTGTTGATGATGGCGATACGCTATACACTACCAACTTTGATGAACTGGTTGATACCAACAACTTCCATAGGCGAGATTTGAATGCGGTAAGGCTTGATTTTGCTGATAGTTCAAAAATTGCTGTGTTGGGTGGGGTGTTTCAAAAAAATGTCGATTTGCCTTTTTACCAACCCGTATATTACAACGGGCAAACGGCCGTTGTGCAAACTGATAACGCCTATGAGCAGTTGTTTAACCAATATACTAATGCCCATATTTTGCTTAGTAATGGCACACCCGGCCAGCCATATACTGAATATGGTATTATGATGCTTGGGGGCATGGGTAGCCACTATTATAATGATACTACCAATACGGTAAGGTATGATTCGCTGGTGCCATTTTCTAAAACCATCAGTATGTTGCGGTTTAATGAGTATGGACAGGTTGGGCATTTTGAGTCTGTAGGGCCGGGCCCTTACCAGTATGGTTTAATGCCGGGCTATTTGGGCACTAATGCATTGTATATAAAGTCGGGAAATTTAACGCCAACATCTAATGGGGCTGTTCTTACAAGCGATTTGCCTTTTATTGAAGGGCAGGGACGTAAATTTATTGGTTACTTGTTTGGCGGTATAAGAGGCACACAGCCCAATTTTGCTGTATCATCAGCAAACGATACTATTTATCGTGTTTACATTTATAATTTCAGTACCGGCAGCGTTAACGAAATTCCCGGCATCGCCAATAAAAACATTTACCCGAACCCCGGCAATGGTAGCGCTATGCTAGCCTTAACATTAGATAAACCCCAAAAGGTAAAAGCTACCCTATGCAGCATAAACGGCGCTGAGGTGCAACCTATTTATAATGGAAACCTTAGTAACGGCCCCCAAAACATTCCGGTAAATGCAGCTAACCTACCGGCTGGCTTATATTTAGTTAAGATAGAAACCCCCGGCGGAATTGGGTTTTTGAAATACGCAGTGGTAAAATAGGGATAGGGTGTAGCAAGCGCCACAATTCACTGTAAAATGAAGATAGTAACTGTTCATTGTTCACTGTTATCTGTTCACTGTAACCTGTTCACTGAAAACCCGCCCTACTTAACAACCTTTTCCTTCACCAATAAGGCATCAGGGTAGTCGTCTTTTATCTTTTCTAAAAAGCGCAGGGCTTCTATTCGGTCTTTAAAATCGCCAATGCGCAGGCTGTAATTGGGTTGGTTGAAGGATAAATAAGCTTTTACGGTAGTATATTTCTCTAAAAATGCTGTGCGAACGCTGCCTGCGCCGGTTTTTCCTTCGGTGCCAGCACCCGAAAATATTTCAATGCGGTAGCCGTCAACAGTTTTTTGGGCCTGATTAAAGGCAATATGCTTTTTTACCAGCCTGGTTATGCTGCGGCTTTGTATAATTTGGGCGCAGCCAATAGCTAAGGTGTCAATGGTGTCGCCGGGGGCAATGTTGGTGGTTAATTTTGCTGAAATGCTTGTTGGCAGGCTATTATAGCCCGAAAACATGGCCCAGGCCAATGCCAAAAATAGATACGCTAAGCATTTCACGGTTCTAAAATAACTGGCCTCCACAACTTTATCACTACAATTATTAACAGTTTGGCTTATTTAGATTTATTTTAAATTAGACAAAAACGCTGTATACGCTATATAATATAGCATGTTTCTAGTATATTTGCCGCCGGTTTTTGACAACAAAAACGTAATGTTCATAACTGCTTATGGTTCGTCTCAAGATGTTTAATATCAAGCATTTAACCTCACTTCTAGTATTGCTGTCCTTAATGTTCACAGGCTTTAAAGGCATGGCGCAAGCCGATGAGGGCAAGAAGCTTTTTCAAGGAAATTGTGCATCGTGCCATAGGGCAACCGATGAAAAATTAGTAGGCCCCGGCCTAAAGGGTGTTCGTGGCCGTTGGGGCAACGATGAGGCTAAACTCGTTAAATGGATACAAGGTTCGCAAGCGTTTTTAAAAACCGGCGATGCGTATGCCAACAAACTGTATAACGATTACAACAAATCCATAATGCCAAACCAGGCAGTTAGCGCTGCGGATGTTAAGGCTATTTTAGATTATGTTGATGCTTTTGTGCCACCGGTAAATGTCAAAAAACAAGACGTTGTAGTTGAGGGCCCTAAAAAAGAAACTAACTGGACGTATATCTGGTTAGGCTTAGGTATTTTGTTCCTTGTACTTATTGGTATATTAGCACCGGTGCGCCGCAACCTGCAAACATCAGCACAAGCTAAAGAAGGTAAAGTTGTTGGCGAAGACCTAACTTTTGGCCAAGAAGTTTCGGCCTGGATATACAGCCACAAAAAAGTGGTAATGGTATTAGGCTTTGTTGTTTTCATCATGTCATTTCTTGCCGGTTGGTATTGGTTAAAAGGCATTGGTGTAAATGAAGGCTACGCCCCTGAGCAGCCTATTAAATTCTCGCATAAACTGCATGCCGGCGAAAATAAAATTGCCTGCCAGTATTGCCACAGCGGTGTTGAGAAAAGCCGTCATGCCAACATCCCGTCGGCAAACGTTTGTATGAACTGCCACAAGTACATACAAAGCGGCCCTACGTATGGCAAAGAAGAAATTGGAAAAATTTACGCAGCGCTTGATTATAATACCGAAACCGGTACTTATGGCCCCAACCCAAAACCTATTAAATGGGTACGCGT
>JANOCJ010000280.1:0-2611 GCA_031412115.1 Flavobacteriales bacterium | reverse complement strand
GGCCCAAAGCCGCATTTTTTGTTTGCCGCCGGTAACTATTGAGGGTACTTACGCGTACATTTGTATCAATGAAGAATTTTGCCGCGCTAATTGTATGCTTATTTATTGCGTTGGGTGCCAATGCCCAATGCCAAGATACTACCAACGTGCAGCCCGGCGCTTTTTGCCCGCCTTTGTTTGAGCCTGTTTGCGGCTGCGATGGCGTTACCTATACCAACATTTGCTTTGCCCAAACCCAAAACGGAATTTATAGCTACAACTCCGGCGTATGCGGGGGCATTGATTTTGCTTTTGGCCCCAACCCCGTTAAAGATGTGCTTTACCTTAAAGCCGTAATTAATGAAACCGGCTATATACGCTTGCAGATAATTGACCGCTTTGGCCGTGTTTTTTACAGCAACTTTTACCAAAATGTATTGGGCGATTATGTGTATGAAATAAGTGTTGACATTGCCGAAGTACCTACCGAGTATTGCTTTATTTACATGGAAACCAACGACGGGTACAAGGTAAAACCGTTTATTAAATTCAGGCAGCAATAGGTAGTTCACAGTTGCCAGTTGGCGGTTCTCAGTTCTCAGTACATTTTTCATTGTTCTCTGTTCATTGTTATCTGTTCACTATTAATTTTCCTCTTATAACTCATAATTAATAATTCATAACTAACTTAGAGGTTTCTATTTAACCTCCACTGTTATGTACAAAATTGGTACCGGCAAAGCCGAAATAAAATGCTTTAAACACAAAGTAGGTTTAATGGGTTATGGCATGCCCCACCATCGTGCTTTTGAGCAGGAAAGCCTTGTTTATGCCCGCGCTTTTGTTGTTGAGCATGCTACATCAAACAGCAAGTTTGTTTTGGTAAATACCGAAAGTGCCTTTGTTACCATGGCTATTAAAGAAGCTATTATAAATATACTTACCCAAAAACACCCGCAGTTTGGCTATACGCATGCCAACACATTGCTATGCGCGCAGCATACACATAGCGCACCGGGCGGCTATTCGCACTACGCTATTTATAATATGAGCATACCCGGCTTTCAGCCTGTCGTTTTTAATGCCAACGTTGATGCCATTGTTGAAGCTATTGTACAGGCCGAAGCTAATAAGCAAGACGGCGATATACGCATAGGCAAAGGCGATTTTGAGGCCGATTGGGATGTAGCATTTAACCGCTCGCTACCGGCCTATAACCAAAACCCCGATGTAGAAAAACTAACTGATTTTCAAACCCATTTGGCTATGGAACGCACCATGAATTTGGTGCGCTTTGACAGTAAAGACGGTAAGCCCCTTGGGCAGATGAATTTTTTTGGTGTACATACCACAAGCTTGCCCAACAACCGCCTAAAAATTTCGGGCGATAATAAAGGTTGGGCATCGCAGTATTTTGAAGAGTATTTGAAAGCGCAAAACCCCGACGGTATTGCCATATTTGCGCAAGAGGCCTGTGGCGACATATCGCCAAACTTTCATGGCAAGGGTAAAGACTGGAAACGCGGCAAGTATAAAGACGATTTAAAAAGCTGCCAGTTTACAGGCGAATTGCAATACAAAAAAGCAGTTGAACTATTTGAAAAAATTGGCCAAACACCTGCTATTGACGGGGCTATAGATAGCGAACTTATTTTTGCCGATTTAGGCAACACCCACGCCGATGCTAAGTTTGCACTAGGCAATACTAAAGCTAAAACAGCACCTCCGGCTATGGGGTTGGCCTTTATAAAAGGCACACCGGTAGATGGTAAAGGCATTAACGATTTACTGGCATTCTTCGCTGCAAAAATTATTAAAAGCAGCCGCAAAAAAATACTAAAAGAGGCTAAAAAACAGGGCGAAGAGTCATACCAATTTGAGTTGGAAATACTGGAAGCCCATGGCAATAAACTTATTGTTACTGAAAACGGCACACGCCGTGTTATGGGGCATAGCGATGTTACCAAACTGCCTGTTCCGGGGTTTGTAGACCCACTTATTGGTGAAATGAAAAAGCAATACCGCGCCGGTAGCCTGCGCGAACATGGTTGGGCGCCGCATATTTTACCTTTGCAATTAATTATTGTAGGCCCGTTGGCTATAGTAGGTTTTCCGGGCGAGATTACAACTGTGGCGTTTCGCCGCCTGCGCAACCAGTTGCTTGAAACGTTAAAACCCAAAGGTGTAACTAATGTTATTGTTGCCAGCTATGCCAACTGCTATTTTGGCTACTGCACCACTAAGGAGGAATACGATATACAGCTTTACGAAGGCGGGCATACCCCTTTTGGACAATGGACGTTAGCGGCTTTTCAAACACACTACCAAAAGCTGGCCGAAGATATGCTAAAGCCTGTGGCTGAACGTACATTGGATAAAACAGTTGCCCCGCCACAGTTTTCAGAGCAAGAACTGGCTTTGCGCACGTATCAATAAAATACATTTTTTGTTTTTTTGATTTTTCAATTCTATCTTGTTGCTACCAAACAACTGATGATGAAAAAATTCTACCTAACATTTTTTGTATTGCTTACTTTAACGGTAAGCCAAGTATCAGCACAAACATTTACAGAATTATTGGCGCATACATGGACTGGCGCTAGCGAGCAAGATGCGAATTTTACCAAAAGCG
>JANOCJ010000279.1:0-10036 GCA_031412115.1 Flavobacteriales bacterium | reverse complement strand
CTAGACCTTATGGGCCCGGCTATGGCTGTTGCAGGCGAATTATTGTCAGTTCCATCATTCGACGCACCTGAGGAAACACCTTTTGCTATTGAGAAAACGTACGTTAAAAACTTCAAAAAAGCTGTTTTAATGGTTGCCGGTTCGGCAGTACAAAAGCTAATGGCTAACCTTGCTAAAGAGCAAGAAATTTTGATGAACGTAGCCGATATGATTATTGACACTTACGTGGCAGAATCATTGCTATTGCGCACAGAGCGCTTACTAGCCCTTAAAGGCGAAGAAGGTGCCCGCGAATACATTGACATTGCACAAGTATTTATTAACGATGCTGCCGACCGTATTAACAAAGCCGGTAAAGAAGCCATTAACAGCTATGCTGAAGGCGATGAGCAACGTGTAATGCTTATGGGCTTGAAACGCTTTACCAAGACACAGCCTTTAAACACAAGGGATGCACGTCGTCGTATTGCTGACAAGCTTATTGCAGCTAATAAATATTGCTATTAATAACATTGGCTAACCAAGCCTAAAGATTAGGTAGTAGGTTTAGTTTTTGGTTCAGACGGCGCTCTGTAGGCAACTACAGGGCGCTTCGTCTTTTGTAGCGGTTTATCATCCAAACTGTTTTTAACCTGTATAGAATATTCGGCCTACTATTACCTAAAAGCGGCTAAAACAAAGGCTAAACTTAATTCCTCAAACCGAAAAAAGGGTGTTTAAAATGATTAAAAACAGTTGATTTTTGATCATTTTTAGCTAAAAACAGAATAAAAACTACGTAAAAACGTTTTTTTTCTATCAAAAAACCAAAATAATAATTAACAGTAAATTTTGTTAGCTAAAATCTGCGCTGTTGTTTATAGAAATCTGTTTTCAACATAAAATATATAGTAAAACAATATAGGGGGTAAAACACTTTACCATATACCTAATTACTTTTGCACCATGCATTTTGTACTACGCGATATAATTACCGTAAGCCTTATTCTTTTTGCCGTTATTGATATTGTAGGCTCAATACCGGCCATACTATCAATAAAACAAAAGGTGGGCAGCATACATGCTGAAAAGGCGTCATTTTGGGCATTTTTTATAATGCTGGTGTTTTTATTTTTGGGCGAAAGTATATTGGCATTTTTGGGTATCGACCTAAAATCGTTTGCCATAGCGGGTTCTATAGTGCTATTTTTATTGGCTATAGAAATGCTGCTGGGCATAAAACTTTACCACGACGAGATGCCCGCCACAGCATCTATAGTACCCATTGCTTTTCCGCTTATTGCCGGGGCAGGTACTATGACAACCTTACTATCGCTGCGGTCTGAGTACAGCATTGAAAACATTATTGCCGGAATTTTAATAAATATTGTGCTGGTATATATGTGCCTGCGCAACCTAAAGTTTATAGAAAAACTGCTGGGCGAAGGCGGCCTTAGTATACTACGCAAAGTGTTTAGCTTTATTTTGCTGGCAATATCCATTAAACTATTTAGAACTAACGTAGGCTTTTAGAAACGGCATTATATTTGAATATTATACCAAAAAGAAACCGATGAAAACCATTACCACCATATTAAGTGCGGCTGTATTGCTTGCTGCATGCGGACAAAAACAAATTGAAACTGCGCAAAACCTTGCCATGGGCGATAGCAACGCTGTAAACACAGTAATAGACTCGCCGCTGGTAAAAAAGGATAGCGTAGCTGTAGTTGATATACCTGCCGCAAAAAAAGACACCAAAAAACCTTATACTATTGATATGGGCAAGCAAGCCCCGGCAGATAAAACTGAACCTAAAAAGGTAGAAAGCAAACGCAAAACGGTATACGGCAAATGGGTATTGGAAAGCCTAAACGGCAAAAAAGCCACCAAGACTATTTACAAAAACGGCATACCGTATATTGATATTGACGGGGCTAAAAAAAGCATTAGCGGCTTTAGCGGCTGCAATAAAATGAATGGCGACTGCCAAATTGTAGAGGGCCATAAACTATTAATTGACGGCTTAATAGCTACCAAAATGTTTTGCGATGGCGTGCCCGAAAATGAGCTATTTGCCTTACTACGCGGTACCCACGAGTTTACCACCACCGGCGACAAACTTATGATTAACGAAGGCGGTGCTGTAAAAGCGGTGTTCTTTAGGCCGTATGAATAGGCTATTTTAAAATTTTATATCCTAACGTTAACTCTAAAAACAATGTTGGAATATTTTCATATTGGCCTTTAGAGCGTGTACCGTACATTGCATAAAGTGTGCCCACTACCCTGCCAATTGGCTCATACGAACAGCCCAAATAAACACGCCTGTCATAAAGCTCATTGGTACCATATGCTGAGAACGTATTACCCGTTTCATTTTTTTTATAATAATCAAACTCGGTACCTCTTTTATTTATAAAAGCATAGCCTGCCTCAAGCCCCCAAATACCGCTTTTGGCTTTAAAATCATATTTAAGGCCTAAAACATTATCAAACATAATTCCATTAACAGATGGCAAAATCCCATTCACTTTGGTAGTATCAAATTTGCTATAATCGTAAAACAGATGGCCATACCTAATATTACCCTTATAGGTAAAAAAGAATTTATCCTTAAAAAGGTTAAAGTTTATTTTTAAATAGATTCCGGGTGCGGTTCTATTCTTTTTAAAGTTTACATATTTATCATCAGCAGAAAGTATATAAGTAAAATTATAGTTTTTAAAATCTGTTGTCATTGGCCTAACCAATACACCAACTTCCAAATCAATAAGTTTTTCAGCTGTTACTTGAGCTAACAAATTATGGCTAACTAACAGAGCGAGCATAAACAGTATATTCTTCATAAGTTTAGTTTAAGATAAAAATTAGGCAAATTGTCCATTCAGGTATTAACGAGCAATGGTAAAAAAACGTATTCGTGCTTAAATTATTATAAAAAAAAATTTACGCATACGCTACTACCTCTCTATTATACTTGTTCCTATACTCTATAGGCGATAGGCCGGTAGTGCGTTTAAAAACTATGCGAAAGGCTTTTACGTCGGAATAGCCAACATCGTACATCAGCTCGTTTACGCTTTTGCGGCTGCTTTCAAGGCCCTTTTTTACGGCCTCTATTTTTACGCGCTGTATGTATTCTATCAGGGTATTTGATGTAGCCTTTTTAAACCTGCGTTCCAAGTTTCTTCTACCTAAAGCTAGCATCGATGCCAGTTGGTCTACCGTAATTTTTTCGTGGTAGTTTTTCTCTATAAACTCCTGTGCCATTTTTATCGGTTCGTCTATATGTTCCTTTTGCCCTTTAAACATTATAAACTGCGACTGGCTGGTTCTTCCCATTTCAATTTCGTAGTATTTAGCCAGGTAAACAGCCATCTCGCGGTTGGTATATTTCTCAACCAAATACAAAAGCAGGTTCCAAAACGAGTTAGCCCCGCCGCTGGAGTAGATTCCATTTTCATCGGTAATAATACGCTCCGACACCAAATTCACATCAGGAAATAATTTTTGAAACTCATCGGCCATGCCCCAATGGGTAGAGCAGCTTTTGCCGCTTAGCAACCCTGTTGATGCCAGTAAAAAAGCTCCAACGCAAAGGCTGGCTACTTCGGCACCAGCTTTGTGCTGCGCAATTATCCACGGCAAAAAAGCCTTGTTGGTTTCAATTACCTCATTCATATCTCCATTTACGGCAGGCACAATTATCAGGTCGGTTTTTTTAAGGTCGGAAATAACCATATCAGGTGCTACTTTAAATGCCCTATCATACGCCTGTTCATCGGCCGTAAGGCCTACCAATTGTATTTTAAACAGCGGGGCTTTGCCAATACCCTCTAAAAAGCGGTTGGCTTGGGTAAACAGTATAAAAGGCCCCTCGATACACGACAGGGCTACGTTGCCTTTAGGAACTAGGATGGAGATATGCTTCATGTTTGGTGTTCTGGTAATAGCAAAAGTATAAAAGTTGTTTGTCGTAATCAACCCCATACAATGCCGCTTTTGCACCCCGTTTAATTTATAGGGTAGAAATACCTTTGTAGAAGAAATTACACCATGACCCAAATAGACGCATACCTCAATTTTAATGGCAATACGCGCCAGGCTATGACCTTTTATAAAGAGTGCCTTGGGGGAGAATTATTTTTGCAGACCGTAGCCGAAACACCCATGGCTGACCGTTGCCCCGAAGGGATGAAAAACCAGATAATGCACTCTAGCTTAACCAAGGGCAGTGTTATTATAATGGCATCGGATATGGTGGGGACTGACGGGCTGCAGGTAGGCAATAACATTTCACTATCAATAAATTGCAGCAGCGAGCAAGAGGTACACGATTTTTTTACTAACCTATCGGCCGACGGCCAAATTATAGAACCATTAAAAGAAATGTTTTGGGGCGCAATATATGGCTGTGTGATAGATAAATTTGGCATACGCTGGATGTTTAATTTTGATACGAAAGGCAAGACCGAACATTAAGACAAGTATAATCTTTATACAAAAAAAACTAAAACAAACCACCATGAGCACTAACAGAATTGAAAAACCAATTACCATACAGGCAAGCAAAGAAAACGTATGGAAAGTGATAACTGAAGACCAATATACCCGCCAGTGGTACGCCGAATTTATGGCCGGAAGCCACGCCGTATCTGACTGGAAAGAGGGCAGCAAAATCATCTTTCAAGATGCAGAGCATAACGGTATGGTGGCTAAAATAAACACTTTAAAGCCGGGCGAATTGCTTGAAATAGAATATACAGGATGGATGGAAAAAGGCGTAGAAAAATACGACGGCGAAATGGCCGAAGCCGTAAAAGGCGGTAAAGAAATTTACAGGTTAGAAGAAGCTGACGGCGTAACGAATTTACATGCATCGGCTGATATTGGCCCTGAAATGTACGAAAGCATGGCCGCTATGTGGGACAAAGCTGCTGTTAAAATTAAAGCACTTGCAGAATCTATCTAATTAAAAATTATAACTCATGAATATAGCATTAATTATAGTATTAATATTGGTTGGCATTATTGCGCTTATACTGGTAATAGCGGCTTTTCAAAAAAACGAGTACACTATTACACGCAGTATTACCATTAACAAATCCGCCATTGATATTTACAGTTTTATCAAATTGCTAAAAAATTCGGAGCAATATAATAAGTGGGTAATGGCCGACCCTAACATGAAAAAAGACTATAGTGGGACTGATGGAACAATAGGCTTTATATACAGGTGGGATAGTACTATGCAACAGGTGGGCAAAGGCGCACAGGAGATAATAAGGCTAGAAGAAGGCAGGTATGTAGGGTATGAAATACGTTTTATAAAACCCATGCCCGGCACATCGTATGCCAATATAAGCCTTACCGGAAGCGGCAACCAAACTAATGTTACCTGGGAGTTTAACAGCGAAATGAACTTTATAATGAAGGTAATGCACCTGTTTTTTAACTTTGAAAAAATACTAGGCAACGATTTGCAACAAAGCCTGCAAAACCTAAAAAACATATTAGAGAAATAACCCCTGCATGAAAGCCAAACAAACTGTTGATGAATTTATGGCTGGGGTTGAACACCCTTTAAAAGCTGAGATTGAGGCCCTGCGCAGCATTATAAAAAATGCAGGCCCAAAACTTACCGAGCGTGTAAAATGGAATGCGCCAAGCTATTTTTATGTAGAAGATTTGGCGGCATTTAACCTGCGGCAGCAAAAATTTGTGCAGTTGATATTACTCTTCCCAAAAGGGTTGGTGGCCGATGAAAACAACATTATGCAAGGCGATTGGAAAGACAGGCGCGAAGCCCGCTTTACAAATATGGATGATGTAAAAGCAAAGCAAAAAGCCTTAGAAATAATTGTAAAGGATTGGGTAGCACTCATAGAAAAAACCTCATAACTCATAATTAGAAAATATGGCACAACTAACATTTGTAAACCTTCCGGTGAAAAACCTTGACAAATCGGTTGAGTTTTTTACCAAACTGGGCTACGCTTTTAATCCGCAATTTGCCAATGCAAATGGAGCCTGCATGATAATTAACGACACATTTAATGTGATGTTTATGGTAGAGCCTTTTTTTCAAAGCTTTACAGAGAAAGAGCTTGTAGATACCTCTAAAGCAATCCAATCATACATTTGCCTGTCGGTTGATAGTAGGGAGGCTGTGAATGAAATGGTAAATAAAGCAGTTGCTGCCGGCGGCACAGCGGGCAACACGCAAGATGAATACGACTTTATGTACGGCTGGGATTATACCGATTTAGACGGCCACAAATGGTCTATAATTTGGATGGACCCGGCGGCAGAAGGTTAATTTGTAGCTACTATTTCATAATTAAAAAAACTACTTTTGGGGCTAATGAAATGGCCCGCCAATATATTAGCGTTTATAAGCATCCGCAAAAATGCACTGGCCCTTATTTTTGTATTGAATTTGTTGCTACACCTGCCGTTCTTCAACCTTCCCCCGCAAGGCACACACGTTTGGAGGCAATGTAACACCTTAGCGGTGGCGCGCAACTTTTATGAGGAAGACATGAACATCCTCAAACCCCGCGTAGACCGCCGTGGTACTAGTGATGGTGTTACCGGCATGCAGTTTCCCTTATATGAATATGGCCTGGCTTGCGTGTATAAAATTACCGGCGAGCATTTTTGGGCGCACCGTCTTTACTCGTTTATCATTACCTGCATAGGGCTGCTGTTTTTCTATTTATTGTTGAGTAGAATCTTCAATCCCTTTATAGCTTTTGCAGGCGCTTGGGGACTGTGTTGGAGCCCCGAACTATACTACCACGGCATAAACGCCTTGCCTGATATATTAGCGCTAAGCGCATCTGTTGCGGGCGCATATTACTTTACCCGCTGGCGCGATGAACGCACGTTAGGAGTGTTGACAACATCCTTAATCTGCCTAACCATTGCAGGTTTAGTTAAGTTGCAGTTCTTAGCCATTGGTGCACCCATTGCCTTTATAGTTTTGCGCGATGCATATCAACGAAAAATCACATCCCCTACCCTATTGTTGTTAGCTGGTTATGGCGCCGTAGCGGTTGGCATTCCAATACTTTGGTACAAACACGCTAACAATATGATTGCCCAATCGGGCCTGGCAGATTTTGGCATACATACCGAACCTGTAAGTTCTATCAGTGCATTATTAAACACGGTACAGCATAATTTAATTTCTGATTTACCTGAGGTATTGCTTAATTATGCAGGCTTTGTATTATTTCTTTCAGGGATAATTTCCTTCTTCAAACAAAAAGAAATGCGAAGTAAATTTCTTTTGCCAGCGCTTTGCTGGCTGGGTGTTTTAGGCGTTTATTACGTTATGTTATCGGCCCGCTTTGCACAACACGCCTACTACTTTATTGCCTTTTTGCCATTGCTAATTATTGCCGTTGCAATAGGCGCCAATTGGTTGAAAGAAAAAGGTTTTTTAACCATATTGTTGTTACTATTAATTGCCCAACCCATACTGGCTGTAGTGCGCATTGTGCCTGCCCGCTGGGTAGAAAGTAAAACGGCAGTCCCTGTAGAATTGTATAATGAAACTACACGCAACGCCCTGCAAAATGCTGTTCCGAAAGATGCAGTTTGCCTTGTTGGGCCTGATGTTTCGGGTTGTATATTTTATTATTACCTACATAAAAAAGGCTTTGGGTTTGATAGTTACCAAGCATTGAAAAGCCCTACCGCCAGCCATTATTCTGCAATAGAAGAAGCCGTAAGTAAAGGCGCGCAATACCTTATTACCAATAGCGATTCAGTAAAGACAGACATTTCATTAAGTCAATATTACTACCGCATTGAAACTATACAAGGCAATTTTGCGGTAATTAAATTACAGCAGCCGTAATACTTTTTTCTGCCTCAAAATCTATCAGTTAAGTCTTTGTTAAAAAAATTTATTGCCTAAAATTTTGCGTAACCAAATAGTTACATATATATTTGTAACCGATTAGTTACATTATAACATTGACAGTATGAGAAGAGATGTTTTTCAAGCCATAGCCGACCCAACGCGGCGCGAGATTATTAATTTAATAGCGCACAAAACGTTGAACCTAAACACCGTGGCTGAGAATTTTGACGTAAGCCGACCGGCCATATCAAAACACATAAAAATTTTAACTGAATGTGGGTTAATAACAATAAAGGTGCAAGGCCGCGAACGATACTGCGAAGCCAAGTTGGATAAGCTAAACGAGGTCTCAGAATGGGTGGCACAGTATAAAGAATTCTGGAACCAAAAATTCGATTCATTAGAGAACTATTTAACAGAAATTCAAGCAAAAGATATTCAACCAAAAATTAAAAAAAATGCAAAACGAAAACAATACCAAGGATAGGGAGATTATACTCACGCGCATTTTAAATGCCCCACGAGAATTAGTCTGGCAGGTTTGGACCGACCCAAAACATATTGACAAATGGTGGGGGCCAAACGGCTTTAAAAACGAAACCCATAGTATGGAAGTAAAGACCGGCGGGGTTTGGAGCTATATAATGCATGGGCCTGAGAAGGACTTTAACAATAAAATTGCATACACAAAAGTAGAAGAGCATGCACGTTTAGAATATTTGCACACCGATGGAGAGGAACCGCCACAAATATTTTTTAATGCAATAGTTACGTTTGACGACTTAGGCGGAAAAACAAAGCTAACTATGAAAACTATTTTCCACTCTGCCGAAGCACTGCGCAAGGTAGTAGAAGAAAACGGGGCAATAGAGGGCGGCAAACAAACCATAAACCGTTTAGAATTACACCTTGCAGAAGTTGCAGGTAAAAAAGAATTTACTATTTCGAGAGAAATTAATGCGCCAAAACAACAAGTGTGGGAAATGCTTACTAAAGCCGAACACCTTAAACATTGGTGGGGGCCGACAGGCTTGGATATGCAAAAGGCTACAGTTGATTTACGCCCCGGAGGGTTATTCCATTATGGTATGACAGCGCCTGATGGCAACGAAATGTGGGGAAAATTTACCTATCGTGAAATTGAAGAACCGAACAAACTAATCTTTACAAACTCATTTTCAGATGCATCCGGCGGCACTACCCGCGCACCTTTCCCCGGACTGGTATGGCCGCTGGAAGTGCTGAATATACTAACACTGACGGAGATTAATGGTAAAACCATTTTAACATTATCGGGCTACCCGGTTGATGCTACGCAGGAAGAAGAAACCAGCTTCGGCACTATGCATGCCAGCATGCAGCAAGGCTTTGGCGGCACGTTTGACCAACTGGATGCTTACATTGAAAAAGTTAATCAAACAGCATAAGCCATGAAAGAAAACGAAGTAAATATAACCCGCACCCTTAATGCGCCACGAGAGTTGGTGTTTGATGCATGGTCTACCGCGGCGCATTTAGAAAAATGGTATGCGCCCGAAGGTTGTACCATTAAGGTAAAAACGTTTGAGTTTGCCGAAGGCGCTGCGTTCCATCACTGCATAGTAGTACCCAATTTTAAAGACTGCTGGTGCATAGGTACTTTCTTAGAAATAGACAGGCCCAACCGCTTGGTTTACACCCTAATTAATGCCGATGAAAACGGCAATGAAATAACTACAGAAGAGGCTGGTTTTGAGCACGAATGGCCCAATAAAACTACGGTAACAATAACCTTTACAGCCGATGGTGACAAGACCATCATCCACCTACACCAAACGGTAAATGAGGAATTAGCCAAACGCACCGGTGCATACCCAAGCTGGTTAAGTATGTTTGATAATTTAGAAAACGCACTAAAAAACTAACAACGATGAACAACGAACCATTAGTATTTGAACGGTTACTGGATGCGCCGGTTGAAAGAGTATGGAACGCCCTTACCGACAAAGCCGAAATGAAAAAATGGTACTTTGATGTACCTGATTTTAAACCCGAAGTAGGCACCGAATTTAGTTTTACTGCGGGTACTGAAGATGGTTTTCTGTATGTACACCTTTGCAAAGTAACACAAGCAATACCTAACAAAGTAATTGCTTACACCTGGCGCTACGAGGGTTACGAAGGCGATAGCGAAGTAACATT
>JANOCJ010000278.1:0-11459 GCA_031412115.1 Flavobacteriales bacterium | reverse complement strand
TGTTTACACCCAATTTTTTATATTCATTATTAACTTCCGCCGCGGCGCCTTTTTAACCGGTAACTTTCTACGCAGTTTAAAAACTCGGGCATGTTAATTGGTTTCTTAAAAAAAGCATCGGCACCAATTTCTTTTACTGCCTTGCGTATTGCCTCATTATCAGAGCCTGAAATAAGTACCAACGGCGTTTTGGTATTAAAAACCTGCTTTACCAGGTTACCCATCATCAACCCCGAAACTTCAGGCATAAAAATGTCTGAAACAATAAGGTCGAACGGTTCATCATTTTCTACGTGCGACAAGGCATCCCAACCGTTGGTAGTGGTAACAACAGTGTAGCCTTGTTTTTCCAAATGCTCTCGTATCAATACAAGGCTTAAAGGATCATCCTCTGACAATAAAATTTTCATAACAAATGTTTTAGGATATTAAGTAATTAAACGCCGCAAAGACTAAAAAGTACTATTTTTTCGATGGTTAGGTGTTTCGCTTCGATAGTTGGTTGTAGTAGTTTGACTAGTTGTTAAAAGCAGCTAATATAGTACGTAGCAACTGGGCTTCAACAAAAGGTTTTGCCAAGTAACCGTTAATACCTGCGGCTATAGTTTTTTGTTTTTCATCCTCGCGCACATCGCCCGTTACCACTATTACCGGTATTTTTGCAATCCGTCCATCGGCGTGCTTGCGAATATAATTTAACGCCTCGGTACCGCTCATGCCGGGCATGTGCAAATCCAACAAAAGTAAATCAATACTGTTGCTTTCAATTTTTTCCAGCATCTCTTTAGGGCTACTGGTTTCAATAATACGGGCACCAAATTTTGTTAAAATATGTTCAAGCAACATGCGGTTCATTTCTTCATCATCACAAACCATAATGGTTTTACTCGCTAAAGCATTAGTATCAAATTCCTGCCCATCAATAATATTGGCCTCTTCGGAGTTATTTGGCACATAAAATAATTCAAAAATAAAGCAACTGCCCTGCCCTTGCGCACTGCTAACATTAATTGTACCACCCTGCAATTCAACCAAACGCTTAACAATATTAAGGCCCAGCCCGGTGCCACCAAACTGGCGTGTTATACTATTATCTGCCTGGGTAAATTCATCAAATATCAAGTTTATTTTATCGGGAGATATGCCTATGCCGCTATCTTCAACAGTAAAACGGTAGCCTTTTTTATCGCCTGTATTTTCAAGCACTTTGCAAGCTACACTTACGCTGCCCTGTTGGGTAAATTTTATAGCATTTGATACCAGGTTAAAAAGTATCTGTTTTAGTTTTACAACATCGCCTTCTACCCTATTGTTTTCCTTTAGTAAATTGATAACTAAACCTATATTTTTATCGTTGGCCTGTTGCTCAAAAAGCAATAAGGTATCTTTTAAAACTTCGTTTATATCAAAAGGCAAAATTTCCAATTCTGTTTTACCCGCGGTAATTTTACTATAATCAAGTACGGGGTTTATAACGCTCATTAAGTGGTGCGATGAACGTAGCAATGCATTGGCCATTTTATACTGCTCACTGTTTAACTGGCTTTTTGCCAATTGCTCAGAAAAACCAACTAATGCATTAAGCGGCGTACGTATTTCATGGCTCATGCTTGATGCAAAATCCTGACGTGCTTTAGCAAGGTCAACTGCATTTTTGCGGGCGGTTTCCAGTTCTTTTTGCACTTGGGCGTTTCGCTTTACATCGCGCCGAATAAGCATTGTAAATAACAATATAAATATAATTGCGCTTATAGATAGTATAAGCATAATACGGTATGTACTATACTCTAAATTGTTTGATGTAAAAATTATTTGCTTACGTGTAGCTTTAATTTCGGCCCGCTCCATTTTGCGTGTAAGCACATATATCCGGTTATCTAAACTTTGCTCATCAGCAATAAGCCCTAGCATATTTCTTACATTTTCTTCGCGGGCTAATTTTTCGGTTTTGCGTAGCTCTTGTATTACGTTTGGTAAGTCTGATTTTTTTATCTGTGCATTTTCAAACTTAGTTGCCGTGTCGGCTACAACAGTTTCATTTTTTCCCTTTTTCTTATTCCCTTTTTTAGAGAACAACCGCTGCCAAAAATTATTTTTAGAGGGTTTACTGTCATCCATTATAAGATTGCTTTCCTGCTGATTTTTTTGGGCTGCCGATTTATTGAATTCATTAGTGGCATACTTACTTATAGCAACATCAAAATTGCCCATATTTCTATTTTCCATTGCGGCATAGGTACGGGTAGTATACAGCAACATCCGTTTATCAAGCAATAGTATTAGCGAGTCGACAAATGCCCTTCGGTCGGTCAATTTTTCAGACAACATGCAAAGGGTATCAATATTGGCATTTAGGCGTATACGGTTTACCTCAAAGGCTACTAAATCATTCGTGTCGTTAGTGGCGCTGTAGCGGTTCATATCATTGCCCGACAGCTCTAAAGTATAAAGTGCATTTTCCCACGTTTGAATAAAAGCATTAGGGTCGTCTATGCTGTTAATTAAGCCTGCATGCTTTTTTAACGATGCGTTAATTAAATACAGGGATACCCCCATGGCTAATAACAACAGCATAAATCCGGCAAAAACTTTTACAGTTATCCACCCTTTAATACCTGCCATATAGCATATTATTTACCAATTAATTCTTTAGCCTCGGCTACGCAAGTGCTACCCAAAATTACAATGTTGTTTATTTCCTGTACCAGGTTTTCTTTATCCATGCCCAGGTAGTTTTCTTCTATCGTGGCCAGTTTATTAGCAACATCATCTACCCCCACATACATAAAAGGCGTTTTAAGCTTGTGGGCCATATCGCGCACTTGGTTTAAATCGTCATCTTGTATACTTTGTTGCAGTTGCTCCAACTGCCCCGGAATGTTGTTTATGAATGACTGTAATAGCTTCTTTACCAGCACATCATTGGCCGATGTGTAGGTTTTCATGCGTTCTATATCTATTTTGCCCTTCATAGCTTATCTTTTTGACAACGTACAACCCTATTAAAAAGTTCGTAAGGGTTATAATAAATTTCGCACTAAACATATAACCTTACTATAAGAGTAACAACATTTTTTTATATTTTTGCCCAAATCCAACCCAATGACCCACAAAGTGCTGCTTGGCCCCGACGAGTTTAAGCTAACCCTAAGCCGCCTTTGCTATCAGTTAATTGAAAATCACAACGACTTTTCAAATACCGTAATTATTGGTATACAGCCCCGTGGTGCAGCCTTGGCAAACCGCTTGGTTAACCAACTAAAAGCCATTACCGGCCATACCATTACTGCGGGCAATATGGATATTACCTTTCACCGCGACGACTTTAGGCACCAAACCGAGCTACCCAAAACGCACGATACCGATATTGACTTTTTGATAGAAAACAAAAAAGTGATTTTGGTTGATGATGTGCTGTATACCGGCCGTACCATACGCGCCGCTATGGAGGCTATGCTTGATTTTGGCCGCCCCGCCGAAGTGGAATTATTAACGTTGATAGACCGCCGCTATAGCCGCCACCTACCTATACAGCCCGATTATGTAGGCAGGGTAGTAGACACCATATCATCGCAAAAGGTAATTGTAGAGTGGGCAGAAAATGAAGGAACAGACCAAGTAATATTATTAGAGAACTAACATGTCGGCACTGAGCGTACACCATTTATTGGGAATTAAGGACTTAACCGTTGCTGACATTGAACTGCTTTTAGCCACAGCCAAAGATTTTAAAGGCGTTATAAACCGCCCTATAAAACGCGTACCATCACTGCGCGATACTACTATTGCAAACTTGTTTTTCGAAAATTCGACCCGTACACGGTTATCATTTGAACTGGCTGAAAAACGTTTATCAGCCGATGTGGTAAACTTTGCCGCCTCGTCATCATCCGTTAGCAAAGGCGAAACGTTGATTGATACCGTTAACAATATTTTAGCCATGAAGGTAGACATGGTTGTAATGCGCCACCCCAAACCGGGCGCGGGCGTGTTTCTGTCTAAACACATAAAAGCTAAAATTGTAAACGCCGGCGACGGTGCACACGAGCACCCTACCCAAGCCCTGCTGGATGCCTTTTCTATGTTAGAGAAATTTAACAGCCTGAAAGGACTGAAAGTAGCTATTGTAGGCGATATCCTTCACTCGCGCGTGGCGCTTTCCAATATCTTCCTGCTAAATAAAATGGGTGCCGAAGTTACCGTTTGTGGCCCTCCTACCCTTATACCCAAGTTCATAACATCACTTGGCGTACGGGTTGATAATAACCTGATGCGTACCCTGGAGTGGTGCGATGTGGCTAATATGCTGCGCATACAGTTAGAGAGGCAGGATATTAAATACTTCCCATCGCTGCGTGAATACACCATGTTGTACGGCTTAAACAAAGAGCGCCTGGATAGCCTAAGCAAGAAGATTACCATAATGCACCCCGGCCCTATAAACCGTGGCATTGAAATAACCAGCGATGTTGCCGACTCTGACCAATCGATAATATTAGACCAAGTAGAAAACGGCGTAGCCGTACGTATGGCGGTGCTGTATTTACTGGCCGGGCAAAAGAATATTAGTGAGGTTTAGACTTAGGATTAGATTAGTTATATTCTACCATGCTGAGCATTATTATAATAATATACCTATGCATAGCCATGGGTTTTAACCTATACTTAGGAGCAAGGCAGGCCGATTTATGGCGGAGAAAATTATACAACTCATTCCGGCGGTTTTCTGTAAAACGGCTAAATACTGCCATTGTCGAGGCTAAAGACGAAGCAAATAAGCAGGAACTAACCAAAGTAAAGCAGGTATATGTAGCATCGCTTTGTGTATTTTATGTTGGGCTTTTGGTAGTACTACCGCTTATAATTACGAGTTGGATGAAAAATTGAAATGAAAGAAAACACACCAAACAACACCACCTCCCAAAGCAAATTTCTTAGCTTAATACTTAGGCATAAGCCTGAAACCATTGGCCTTACATTAGATGCCAACGGCTGGGCTGATACTACTGAGCTACTGGAAAAATTAAGTGCCAGTGGTAATGCCATCACCTTTGATGAACTAAAAACCATTGTAGACGAAAACGCTAAAAAGCGTTTTACTTTTAATGATGATTTTTCAAAAATACGCGCCAGCCAAGGGCATTCTATTGAGGTTGATTTAAAGCTGGAACCACAAATTCCACCCACCATATTATACCACGGAACGGCTATAAAAAATATAGACAGCATAAAAGCCCAAGGTATTATTAAAGGCAGCCGCCAACATGTGCACCTATCTGCCGACCGTGAAACTGCCCTTAAAGTGGGTAGCCGCCACGGAAAGCCGATAGTGTTAGAAATTGATACTACTAAAATGCAAGCAGACGGATGTGTGTTTTACCTCTCAGCAAACCACGTTTGGCTTACTGATTTTGTTGCGCCGCAGTATATTATTGAGGGGTAATTTTGGATTTTGCTTTGCAAAACTTTTAGTTCCTTCTTTCAGGAATGTATTTGCGCACGCTTCGACACGCTCAGCCTGACGAAACCTATCCCCTATACGCTACACCCTATACGCTATGTACAGGCTTCAAAATATCTTTCAGCGTATCAACAGCGTAGTCAATATCTTGTATAGTAGTATGTTTACAGAAAGAGAAGCGCACCGATGGGCGTTCCATTTCAATACCTAGTGAACGAAGGACGTGCGAGCCAATATCGCTGCCTGATGAGCAGGCCGAGCCGCCCGAAGCCGCTACGCCGCTAATATCAAGGTTAAACAACAGCATATCGCCAATGTCAGATTTTGGCAACAGTACGTTTAATACTGTGTAAAGAGACTTATCAATAGTACCGCTTTCGCCGTTAAAGTCAGCACCCGGAAATTCATTATGGATGCGGGCAATCATGTATTTCTTCACCTCGCGTATATGGTCCATATGTTCAGCCATATCGCGGTGGGCTATTTCAAAAGCTTTGCCCAGGCCAACAATGCCGTACACATTTTCGGTGCCACCGCGCATGTTACGCTCTTGCGCACCGCCGGTAATAAAAGGCGGTATTTTTACATCGCCATTCATATATAAAAATCCTACACCCTTAGGACCATGGAATTTATGGGCTGCACATGATGCAAATTGAACCTTAGTAGCCTGAAAATCTAACGGGTAGTGGCACATAGTCTGCACCGTATCGGTATGAAAAACAGCTTTGTACTGCTCGCACAAAACCGATACTTCTTTAAGGGGGAGTAAATTGCCAATCTCGTTGTTGGCGTGCATTAATGATACCAGGGTTTGGCCATCGTATCGGGCAAGCAATTCCTCAAGGTGGTTTAGGTCAATATTGCCTTTGGCATCAATTTTTACTAAGCTCAATTTTATTTTGCCGACTTTCTCTAAATCTTCCAACGTGTGCAACACCGCATGATGCTCAATAGGCGATGTGATGGCGTGTTTTATGCCGAGAAAGTCGACACTACATCGCAGGGCCATGTTGTTTGCTTCCGTTCCGCCACTGGTAAAAATAATTTCCGACGGTGATACATTCAGCAACTTAGCTATCGTTTTGCGCGATTGTTCAATGGCCACCTTTACCTCTGCCCCAAACTGATGGGTGGAAGATGGGTTGCCAAATTTTTCGGTCATGTACGGAAGCATAGCCTCTACCACCTCTTTGTCAAGGGCTGTAGTTGCTGCATTATCAAGGTAAACTCTCATTTTCTTTAATTAGATAATTAGCTAATCAGATAATAAGCTAATACAACAGCAAATTTACGCATTAATTATACAATAGAAAATTATGGCGTATTGAACCGGCTATTGACAGCCCGAAGGATAGTATTATCTTTGCCCTAAATGGATACTACCGTTTATAACCTGCCCCAACAATTTGCCGGCAATGCCGTAGGCAATGTATATATACACCATTACACTACCCGGCGTAACTCGGTTAAAAACAGGGTACTATTCTCGCACAACCTATTTTGCATTTTGGTTGAGGGACAAAAAGAAATAGTAAACCACTCGGTAAATGTGTTGGTAGACAAAACGGTATTTACCCTATCGCGCGCGGGCAGCGTGTTTATGTCCGAATCGTTAGCTAAAAATGGGCGTTTTGAGAGTTGGCTTGTGTTTTTTAGCAACAACTTTTTAATTGATTTTTGCAGCAAACACAATATCAACACCAACTGCAACGGAGCAAGCCATACAGGGCTTTCGGTATTTACTACCGATGAGTTTGTGCTACATTTTATACAAGCACTTAACATTGCCGAACAGCAAAACCTGCAAAGCTTGTGGGAAGTTAAAATTACCGAACTGCTGCTATACCTACATACCCGTTACCCCAATGAGCTGGCTACATTTATTGCATACAGCCTAAAGCACAACCCCGAGCTGCAGTTTAAACAAATTATACAGGCCAACCTTGATAAAAAACAAACGGTTGACGAGTTGGCTTTTTTATGCAACATGAGTGTTTCAACCTTTAAGCGCCACTTTACCAAGGTATTTAGCACCACACCCCAAAAGTATTTTGCAGCCCATAAAATGGATAAAGCCCGCCAAATGCTGCAACTTAACAAACGCCCTACCGATATATTTTTTGAGCTGGGCTATGAAAACCTTTCTGCTTTTAGTGCCGAGTTTAAGAAACACTTTGGCGTTTCGCCCCGCCATTTTCAAACCGAATTGGCCTAATAACACATCTTTTTGAGCTAACAGAATAACCACCGGCCCGGGGGCTTTGTGCAATTTTACTTTTATAAATACGACTGGTTTAATTTGTTGATGGTTGGCAGTTGCAATTAAACAACTGCCAACCATTAACTACAAACAGTTAGCCAAAAAAAATAGCTATGGACGGATATTTAAATAGTGTTATTAAGCAATTTGAGTACTACAAACTACTGGGAGATAAAACCTTTGCGCAGGTACCAGATGAAAAATTATTTTGGCAATACAACGCCGACAGCAATAGCATTGCCACTATTGTAAAGCACCTATGGGGCAATATGCTTAGCCGCTGGACTGATTTTTTAACCACCGATGGCGAAAAAGAATGGCGCAACCGCGATGCTGAGTTTGACAACGACATTGCTACTAAAGATGATATGATTGCCAAATGGAACCAAGGTTGGGAGTGCCTTTTATCAACCTTAAACACATTAAAAGATGATGATTTAGGTAAGATAATATATATACGCAACCAAGGGCATACCGTAATGGAAGCCATTAACCGCCAATTGGCACATTACCCATACCATATTGGGCAAATAGTTTTTTTAGGCAAAATGGTGAGTCAGGAACACTGGCAGTCATTATCTATACCCCGCGGCCAGTCGCAGCAGTATAATACAAATAAGTTTGCTGCCCCCAAGCAAAGAGAACATTTTACCGATGAATATTTAGATAAGGACCACGATGTTAAATAAACCGGCAATTATAGCAGACCTTAGCGAGGCTCACAACCTGCTTTGGCAAACAGCCCAAAGCCTTCCCGATGATAAACAGGAACGAACCATTACCGGTAAATGGTCGGCAGCACAACATGTGCAACATATTAATACCGGTATACGCCCGCTGGTTAAATACCTTATGCTGCCTAAACCATATATAGCCGAAACATATGGACAGCCCGAGCAACCCACCCGCAGCTACGATGAGCTTTTTACCACATATAGCAACCGTATTAAAGCAGGTGCAGTTGCCACAGGCAAATTTTTACCCGAAGATGACGCAAACATAAACCTAACAATAGAAATAGAAACAGGGAAAGGCATTTTAGCCGCTTTAATTGATGCCCTAGCTAATTGGACAGAAGAAGAGCAAGACTTATATGTTTGCCCACACCCGCTGTTGGGTATGCTTACCGTGCGCGAAATATTGTACTTTACCATCTTTCATGCGCAGCACCATTGCCGGTCTGTTATTAGAGACCGAGAGCTTAATCAGTAATTAAGAAAACCTATACGCTACTATGCTTCGGCCTTTGCCTTAATCAGCTCTTTAATATCGGTTATAATTTTATTGGCCAGTGTGTTGGCTGTTACCTCGTTAGCACTCTCCGCATATATACGGATAATAGGCTCGGTGTTTGATTTACGTAAGTGTACCCACTCAGTGTCAAATTCAATCTTTACCCCGTCTGATGTATTTTTCGGGTACTTTTTGTATTTCTCAGCAATGCCTTCCAACACCTCATCTACATCAATATCTGGCGTTAGCTCAATTTTGTTTTTAGATATAAAGTAGTTGGGGTAAGTAGAGCGCAACATAGAGCACGACTTGCCAAACTTAGCCAAATGGGTAAGGAATAAGGCTATGCCAACCAACGCATCGCGGCCGTAGTGCAGTTCAGGGTAAATAATGCCCCCATTGCCTTCGCCACCAATAACAGCATTTTTGGCTTTCATCAATTCAACTACATTTACCTCTCCCACCGCCGAAGCAAAATATTCGCCTTTGGCTTTTAGGGTAACATCGCGCAAAGCACGTGTTGATGACAGGTTAGAAACTGTGTTGCCTTTTTTAGTTTTCAACACATAATCGGCCACGGCAACCAAGGTATATTCTTCGCCAAACATATCACCGTCTTCGCATACAATTGCTAGGCGGTCAACGTCAGGGTCAACTACAATGCCCAAATGGGCTTTGCTTTTCTTAACTTCTTTTGATATTTCCAACAAATTCTCAGGCAGTGGCTCAGGGTTATGCGGAAAATGGCCGGTAGGCTCGCAAAACATTTTTACTGTTTTTTTAACACCCAACGCATCTAACAAGGCCGGTACAAAAAGGCCACCGGTAGAGTTTACAGCATCTACAACAATAGTAAAGCCGGCATTGGTAATAGCTTCAACATCAACCAAAGGCAAGGCCAAAATTTGGTCAATATGCTTTTGTAAATACGTGTTGTCTTGCTTATGGGTACCAATAGCGCCTACTTCGGCAAAGGTTAAGCCATCACTTTCAGCAAGGGTAAGTACGTCTTTACCGTCGGCATCGCTAATAAATTCGCCTTTCTCATTAAGCAACTTAAGGGCATTCCACTGCTTGGGATTGTGGCTGGCAGTAATAATAATACCACCTTGGGCGTTTTCTCCCGGCACAGCAATCTCTACCGTTGGGGTGGTTGAAAGGCCAAGGTCAATAACATCAATACCTAAGCCTAAAAGGGTGCCGCACACAAGGCTGCGCACCATCTCGCCCGATATGCGTGCATCACGGCCTATAACAACAGTAGCCTTTTGCTGCGGGCTGCGTTGTTTTATCCATGTGCCGTAAGCGGCAGTAAATTTAACAATATCGTATGGGGTAAGGGCTTCGCCGGGTTTTCCTCCAATTGTGCCTCTAATTCCCGAAATAGACTTTATAAGTGCCATGTAATTTTAAAAGGGGGCGCAAAGATACTTTTTTTATGCCTTTATTAAAAGACAATGTATTATAAAGCATAGTTTTATAAAATTAAGTCAGGTTACCAACAACTTAAAAAGTTATTAACAGAAATTTTAACAACAATTGTATGAACCAAAGAAAATTATTGCAATCTTAGCCGACCCATCTTAGAACTATATTAAAAAGAAAAATTGAATACCAATCAAAGCCTATGAAAAGGATTTTACTATTAATTGTGGCAACCCTTACGATGGTTGCCCTAAACACAACAAAGGTCAATGCCCAGTCGCTGTTTTTGCGAGTTGATGGCAATGCACTTTATTGCAGCGACGGTAGTGACTGTAATGGTAGTGCCGATAACCGTTGGAGGGTTAGTGCCCGCAGTTCCAACAATGGTTTTACAGCCTGGAACGTTAACTGCGATAATTGTGGTGGCCCCGGCTGGTTTACCAATTTTACCAACGGCGGTTGGGTTAACTACGGCGGTATACCATTAAATGCCTCAGCAGAGGTAGCCATGGACGGCTCGTTTGAAGAAGACGGCGCAATTTGCGGCGGCGACGACGGTAACTGTAGCGGTTCTCAAACAATATATAGTTTTCAAATGAACCAACGTACGGCCTGTAGCTCTACCGGAGATATTGAAAGTTTTAGGGGCTGTAATGATGGCTTTACTTGGGGCGTACGTTTTGACTGGCAATATTATGTAGAAAACCCACAACCGGGTAGTGTTAACTCAAGCAACGGTACTTCATCGCAAACTATTTGTAGCGGTACTAGTGCCGGTACATTTTTAAATACTACGGCAGCCACACTACAGGGCACATCGGGTATAATAGATTACACCTGGCAGCAAAGTGTAGGCTGTACGGGTACGTGGACGGATATAGCCGGGACAAACTCTGCTACGTATAACCCCGGAGCCCCATCGCAAACTACCTGTTATAGAAGGAGGGCCCGTTATTACACTAGCTTTACCTGCACACCCGATGAGGTGTTTTCCAATACTATTACTATAACTGTAGACCAATTTACTACTGCCAGCGCTGGCCCTGACCAGCCAATTTGCGGCAGCACATCAACCAC
>JANOCJ010000277.1:0-7196 GCA_031412115.1 Flavobacteriales bacterium | reverse complement strand
CAAAACAGGTCAATAAAATACATTTTTACCATCGGGAGGGAGAGTTGTTTTATTATTTAATTACTGATAAAATATCCTTGTCAATAGTGTTGTATTGGCTTTGCTCAGGCGACAGCCTTTCTAAATACTTATCGCACATACCGCCAAAATCAACACCGTTACGGCTCATGGGGAAACACTCCCAACGCCATTTGCAGCGGGGGCTGTAAAATGATTGGTGAACCAATGCAGCGTTCCTACTGTACCTGTCAATAAGCCCTATACACAATACGTTTGTGTTATCTAACCTTAGCAGGTAATTGAGCATATACTCTAACACATTTTCATCCGGGTGGCCCATTTTTTCCATTACGTACAGTTGCCAGCACGATAGATGGAAAGAAAAGCTGTCGTTCTTCGTACTAAAAATAACCTTAGTAAATCCTGTTGGTTTTACGGGGTTGTAATTGTTGCGGCCATCGTACTCTTTTAAATTATACCACTTCACTAGCTTTAACGTCCACCATTGCGGTAGCTTGGTTTCCCTGTTAAAGCGGCGGTAAAATTTCTCCGCGTGTTCAGCTTTGCCGGTGGCAAGAAATTTCACCCACATATACAACGATGGTGTCATTATGTAACGCTTAGAAATACGCACCTTTAGCAAGGCATTGGCGTAATAGCGCAACTCATCAATGGACATGGTAAGGGCAATAGCAGTTAAAAACATAGTCAGCAAATCGCGGCTGCAATTGTCTTTTTTCTTTTCATCAGGGTCCAAGCTGCGATATAGCTTACCCGTTTTTTCGTCAAAGTGTTTTAGCAGCCCGGCGCGCGTTTCTGCATTGTTGTAGCATATATGCGCCAGCGCCGCCCAAAACAAATCATCCCCTGAATTATAATGCCACACAGGGTTATCACCTTCTGGGCGGTGATGCTCCTTTATAATGCCGTTTACAACATTAAAAATGTTTGGCGGTGCTGATTGGTTGCTATACATAGGTTATAGGTATACTATTGGGATAGTAACTTCTTTGCCGTCAGGATGTGTAATAGAAACACCCTCGGCAAATTGATTAACCGTGTAGCCTGGTATTTGGCACATTTCCAACATAGCCTTTATATCAGCCTGAATGTTGTTGTGAGCATTGTCTTTACTATCCAGCCCTTGTGAGTCGTTAAGGGTTTCGTGGTTGTTGGCCTGTTTAGAAACGTAGTGTTGTTTCTTGGCTTTGCCTTTGCCTTTTTTGATGGTGTAATTTGCCATAGTTATTTTTTTTTATTTATCTAACCGCCGTGTGATATTTCTTTAGAATAAGCTATCATTGATAATTGACCTACGCGGTAACATAGCAACGCAAACTCGTCGTCGCTTTTGGCTATTTGTCCAGCAATTTGTAAATGCACTGCTGCTTTTGTAGAACCCCTTTCTCTTACTGCTCTTTTAAAAGCCAAGACTAATTCAGTATCGCGGCTTTCTGTTATGCCAAATGCATCGGCTACTTTACCGGCATTTTCATCTGCTATTTGTATAGTGTAAGACATATTTAACCTTCGTTATTTTGTTTTACTAATTGCTTTATTAATTCACTATAAGCATTTGTAACGCTTAAAATTTGTTCCTCAACTTCCACGATTGGAAAGGTTATTATGATTGTCCTTTTAATGAAGCACACCCGTTTATCACTAGCACGGTGTTTTAAAAACCCGTCTATAGATTGTTTTGCTAATTCTAAGCAATCACACATTTTATCTGCAATAGTTGCATAGTATGATTTGCCAGTATAATCAACTATAATAAAGCCTTCCACTAATTTTAAATCACCCATTTTAAATTCTGTCTTTAGGTTCTACATATTCCAATTGCAGCCATTCAAAAAACTGCTTTTCATTCTCCCAAACGGGCGGTAATTCGGGGTTGGGGTTGGTACATATCCAAGGCCCCGAGGCGGTTTTTTTCATGCAATCACTGCGGCGCCTTAACCCATCATCGGTACCACACCAACCAAGGCGCGCCCACTGTGTGGCAAGGGTGTTATATGTAAAATTTTTGCTCCCGGTGCGTATAGCCAACTGCCTGTAATAGTCATGTGGCTGAGGGATAAATAAATCAAGCTGTATTCCTTCATTCAACCAGATTTTAATATAGCGGCCGTCAAACTTTCCGCTAAGGACTTTACCGCGCCCCATCATGTACATACCTAACCGGTTTATCATGTGTGGGTTTGGCTTACAGATTATCTCTATATCACCAACGGTGGCACATTCGCGCCTTACGCTCCCTCCAATATCAACCAGTTCGCAATAGGCTAACAGGTCAATTTTGATTATCAGGGCTATGGCTTTGGCTTTACTTAATTGCATGGCCTATAAGTTTAGGGTCAACACCTAATGCGCCATAAATGGCTTCCTTATTAAATTCAACGGTTTGCCTAAACAACTCTACCTTATCAGTAGTATCAGTTGTTATAACCCTAAGTTCTCTACAAGCCCTTTGTAATTTTCTTAATGCTGATTGAACCGCGTTGTAACCATTAATCTTAATATTTATCGTTACCCTACGCTGTGTTCTGCTCTGCTTTGGTGGGTTGGCCTTTCTATAACGGTTATACGATTTTCGCACCTTTTCCAGCAATTCAATCTTATCGCACATTGGCCCATTCTCGTGGGCGTACAATTTGTTCCTTAAATGCCTTTTGCATTTGCGTTTCCGCTGTCTAAGATTGTTTGCCATCGGTATAATATTTAGAGTATAATGTTTCGCGTAAACTTTTACCTATTGTATTTAGTGCATTAGCCATTTTCATTACAGCATCCCAGTATGTTGGCGCATACACTGGCTTCATTTTCCGTTGCTTTCTAAAAGCTTCAACCTGTTGCCTAGTTCTGTTTACCCTGGCATTAACAGAAGTACTATAAATCAAATCCTCCAACACTTGCCTACGCACACAGCTTTTAGTACACATTCCCTTTGGTTGCATTCCGCACTTGCAATACAGGCTCATGGCTTATAGTATTCGTTTTTTCTTAATAAAACCATACTTGTTTTTATGGCCTTTTCTTTCGCGCTTGGTACGCCTGTTGCTTTGGTCGGGCAATGCGTGTGGTACTTCAGCAATTGGATATTGAGGGACAATTTCTCTCATGGTTTTATAAATTTTACGGGTGTATCACATTCAGGGCAATGGGTGTGGCATCTTGCATCTATCCACCATTTGTGCCCCTCACAATTTTTATTAGTACAGTAATAGCGAACCTCATGGTTATGAGGGTAGTTGTTAAAGGCTACACTAGCCACCTAAAGTGGTTTCTTTAAGCAACGGCAGTGTAAATTTCCATGGGGCATACAATTCGTAAGAAGGGCTTATAATATGCACCGGGTACTTGTTTTTGCAAAATTCAATAAGGCGCAAAACTTCATCAAACCCCTTGTAATACTCAGGCACAACCATACCTCCAAATTCTTCAATGGCTTTACAAGCCATTTTGTGTAGTTGGTCGTCAATGGCTGTAATTTCGTTTTCTTCTACTATATCCCTACGCGGGTACTTCTCTTCAAAAAATACGGCCACGATGTTCTGCAAAAGCAACATCATTCTAATTTCCTTTATTGCAGCGCCTTGGTAGGCTGGTATAAATACTATCCGTTGGTTTTGCATAGGTTATAGTATATGGGTTAAAATTTCGATTATAATAGAGAGAATGATAAACAGCCCACACCAAGCAAGTAAGTTGCCATGCTTAACAAATAGGGCCTTACGCCGACCGCCGTCGATGATGTAAAGCGGTACGGGTACTATTTTTAGTTCCTGTTGTGATTCTATAGGCAACTTTTTAAAACGGTTGGCGTGATCATAAATCTTTTGCCAGTAGCCCATGCCACAACGCATAGACATTAGCCAAAAGAACCAACGGAGGATAGTGAGGATAATAGTTACAGTCATATTATAGGGGGTTTTGTGTGTCTAACTCGTAATAGTAATTACCCTCATGTTCGTTGGGTTCTTGCTCCATTAGTTTAAATGAGCGCGAATTTTTTGTTGAGATTCCAGCCGATTGTAGCAGCTTTACTACTACACCCTTGCTTGTACAGCAATAGTCCCGGCGGTGGATGATAGAAGGTTTAGTTAATTTTAGCTTGGTATCTTCCGGCATATTTTCAGTGCCTACCCTTATATACCACTGGCTTTTATTTATTTCAGAAAAAAGGAACTCAATAAACTCGTGTTCCTTAATGCCCAGTTTGTCTACTAGGGATAGGCTAAAAACAATCTTTCCGGTTGTAGGATGGAAGGTGATAAACTCCCCACGGCGGCGCGCCTTTCTCCCTGATTTGGAAGCGGCAACAATGTTTAATTTTTTTTCTACTGTAGCCATTATGAATTTTTTGATACTATAGTATTATCACCAAATTCAACCTGTACCCTATCTAAATATTCCTGGTACTCTTTAGCTATTGCCTCAAACCCTGCTACTATTTCTTCATCAACTATACAGTTGTTAAGAGCGTTTTTAAGTTTAGATATTCCTTTATGGTTATTATACTTAGGGAATCGTTCAACAAATATCTCAGTAGCGTTACCCGGTATCCTATCCCGAATCTCTATCATGCGTTTTTTAAGTGCTGTTAATTCGGGGTTTACCTTCGGGGCCTGATAATTTGTTGCACTTTTTTCAGGATTTGTTTGGCTTGTATTCATATTAGTATTAGTTTTGAAAACTACAGTTGCAAATATGTAGTTTATATTAAACACATATTGATACTATATTGATAACATATTAACAATTTAATTAACAAACCATGCAAGACGAACTTATGAACAAAATTTGTGTTCGTATTAAAGCAATACGAGATGCAGAGGGAAGAACCCAAGAGGAATTTGCAGATGCCATTGGGACTACTAAAACCACTATTAGTATGTGGGAGAATGATGAAGTTGACCCGACTAGAAAGGGCAAAAAGCAACTGGAAAATATTTTGAGCGTATATAATATAAGCCGATCCTTTTTATATGAAGGAAAGGGAGAAATGAAAGCTGAAATAAAACCAACCAGTGCTGTTGATGCTTTTGTCTTAAGACAATTAGAATTAAAGGATAAAACGATTGCAACGCTAGAAAGAACGGTAAACCATTTACTTTCATTAATGGATGAGCCGGGAAAGCCTAAAGGTTCCTTTGTAGCCCCGGTATACCTTGAGAGATTAGTAAATTTCGATAAGGTTACCGAAAAGGATACCTATCTGCATGGATATGCAGAAGTGGCTTAAATAAGTAGGCAAGCATGGGGCGGGTTCGAATCCCGCCCTTCCGCAACCAAGCAAAAAATCAAACAAAGTTTGCTATATAAGCGAATTATCATAAAGCTTGCTTTAAATGATAAGAAGCGCAATATAGCAAGCATGCAAAGCATGGTTTGATTTTCTATTTGCAGCATCGGAGGGAAGGCGATGACCAAATCCCACCCTCTCCGCAACCAAAAATCAGTTGTAAAACGCCCTATAACTAAGCATTTTTAGTATTAATTGCATTTAAATTGTTGAAAATGTAATACCGATGTTAATAAAGACTACATTTGTTCATAATAACAAACAAACAATAAATATTACAATGAAAACTGGTACAGTGAAATTTTTTAATGAATCAAAAGGTTTTGGATTTATTACCGAGCAAGGAACAGGACAAGAAATTTTTGTTCACGTTTCAGGTTTATCTCAACAAGTACGTGAGAATGACCAAGTAACCTTCGACGTTCAAGAAGGCAAAAAAGGCTTAAACGCCGTTAACGTTAAATTAGCATAGATATATCGAGTTAATTTATACAAATCGCCGTGCTTACCACACGGCGATTTTTTTTTAAAATGGTAAAAACCTGCTTTGCAGCTTACATTTCAATTAACAACAAACAAACAATACAATGAAAACCGGTACAGTAAAATTTTTTAATGACTCTAAAGGCTTCGGCTTTATCACAGACCAATCTACAGGCGAAGAAATTTTTGTTCACGTTTCAGGACTTACTCAAGAGGTTCGCGAAAATGACCAAGTAACTTTCGACGTTCAACAAGGTAAAAAAGGCTTGAACGCCGTTAACGTTAAATTAGCATAGTTAATTCTCGTTAAAAAAATAAGTACAACGCCGTGCTTACCACACGGCGTTTTTTATACCCTTTGGTAAAATTAAATTACCCGCGTAAGCGGCACACAACAAGCAATTAATAACAAACAATACAATGAAAAACGGTACAGTAAAATTCTTTAATGAATCAAAAGGCTTCGGCTTTATCACAGATCAATCATCAGGCGAAGAAATCTTCGTTCACGTTTCTGGTCTATCTCAAGAAATTCGTGAAAACGATAGCGTAACTTTCGACGTTCAAGAAGGTAAAAAAGGCCTTAACGCCGTAAACGTTAAATTAGCATAGTTAATCCCTAGTTAATTTATAAATGAAACGCCCCTTTATTGGGGCGTTTTTTTTTGACTAAAAAATCCCTCCCCTTCGCTTAGGTGCTCCCTTTAATTAAAGAGGGTAGATTTTCTGGCGTAGCCAGAAAAGACGGGAGATTTTAGTTTGTCCCCCAATCTTAATAATCCTAACAAGAATCTTATAGAATCCTAAGTCCCTATACTGTCAACTCTCCCCTAATAGGCTCTTGCAACTTTTCAATTATCTCGTTCCTATCCGAATAATTGCCTAATAAAAACATCAGTTTGGCTACAGCAGCTTCGGTAGTAAGGTCAGACCCGCCAATAACGCCAATAGCGGCCAGGTTGCGGCTGGTTTCGTATTTGCCCTGCTCTACCGACCCACCATAGCACTGTGTTACGTTAAGCACAATCAAACCGTTTTTAATGGCTTTCTTCAAGCCTTCGGCCAGCCATTTATCGTTAGGGGCATTGCCGCTGCCGTAAGTCTCTATTAGCAATGCTTTTAGTCCCTTTATACCTAACATGGCATCCAACACATTTTTAGACATGCCCGGAAAAAGCTTAAGGATGGCAATATTACTATCCAGCTTTTTGTACAGCTTAAGTGGCTTTATGGCAATAGGGGCAATGGCATCAATGTTGAAGTTAAGGTTAACACCTGCTTCGGCTAGTACGGGGTAGTTTACAGATTGGAATGCTTGGAACAACTCCGAGTTAATTTTATGGGCGCGGTTGCCACGGTACAATTGGTTTTTAAAGTAGATAGCCACCTCGGGTACTGTTGGTTCATC
>JANOCJ010000276.1:0-3564 GCA_031412115.1 Flavobacteriales bacterium | reverse complement strand
CTTTGATGGTTTTCCTATATACGGCGCATGGGCATATACCAATGTTGATGGAACCGGCGTTATAAGACGCATGCGCAGCGGCTACCGTACCCGTAACATTACCGACCGCACTACCCTACCCGATGGCACAGTATTATCAGCCAACCAATATGGCCCAACATTGGCTACTTACCCTTTGGGTGCATACATTGAAGATTATGAGTATTCTCAAAGTTTTGGCGATTTGGATGAACACAACGGCCGCTTTTGCGTAACACCTGAATATCCCAATGGTACCTATGCTTATTTTGTTACTATTGATGATGCGCTAGACCCTGTATACCCTTACACCTTGGGTGCTACGTATTATGGGGTAGTAACGGCAGGCAACGTAGGGCCACAATCGGGCCACAATACCCCCGGCGAGGCTGTTGTAACTTATGTGCCGGGCACTACAGATTTAAGTGAAACTGCTACAGCAAGTATTGCCATAGGCCCCAACCCTGCGGTTGATTATATTTTGGTTGATTTTAGCAAGACCAATACAACTGCCAAACGTATTGAAGTATACGGCATACAAGGCAACTTAATTACCGAAATAACTAACCCTACTGCTACCCAACGGATACCTATGTATACCAATAGCCAAGGCGTTTATTTCATTAAAATACAAACCAATACAGGAGAGGTTATAACACGTAAAATTATTAAGAGTTAAGTTTTTAAAATACTAGTAAAGTGCGCTGTAGGATTAATTCTTGCAGCGCATTTTTTTTGTGTAGAACAATACTATAACTTGCTTCCATTATGAGCGAGACACCAAAACGAGTTACCGGCCTTGGCGGTATATTTTTTAAAAGCGAAAATCCCAAAGAACAAAACCAATGGTATGCTAAACACTTAGGGTTGCCCACATCTGACTACGGAACAACATTTGAATGGAGGGAAAAAGATGCCCCCGAAACTATTGGCCAAACCCTATGGACACCATTTAAAGCAGATACTAAATATTTTGAGCCATCAACCAAAGAGTTTATGGTAAACTTTAGGGTAGAAAATCTTGAATGGCTGCTAGAGACTTTGCGCGCCGAAGGGGTAACTATTTTAGGCGAAATGCAAGTGTATGACTACGGCAAATTTGCCCATATAGTTGACCCTGAAGGCAATAAAATTGAGCTTTGGGAACCTACAGAAGACGCTGCTAAAGAAGAATAGTTAAACAAACTAAGGCAATACCTTTTACATTGCTTAAAAATTGCAAACCATGAAAATACTGAAACGCATTGCCTTAGTATTGGGTATTCTAATAGCATTAGTGCTAATTGTATCATTGTTCCTTCCGGGTGATTATAAGGTGGAACGTACAGGAACAGTAAATGCCCCGCCCGATAGTGTTGTGGTTTTACTGGCCGACCTTAAGCAATGGCAAAAGTGGAGCCCTTGGCAGCAGGATGACACTACCATGAAAATGACCTATTCGGCAAACACGTTTGGCCCCGGTGCATGGCAAAAATGGGAAAGCAAAAAAAGTGGCAATGGTGAGTTAACCTTGGTATCGGTTACCCCTTCCGAAGTACGCTATACATTCTCTATGCAACAAGGCGGAATGAAATCGGACGGAAAGATAAGCCTACTGCCCGAAGGTAATGGCACTAAAGTGGTATGGACAATGAGCGGCAACGTAGGCATGAACCCCATGGGTAAATATTTTGCCCTGTTTATGGATAAATTTGTAGGCCCTGATTTTGAAAAGGGGATTAAAAATTTAGATGCTGCTGTAAAAAAGTAACCGGTGGCTAGTGGTTAGTAGCGAGTGTTTCAAAACTAAATAGCTTAATTTTATCAGCTATCTGCGCAACATCGTCAACTATGAGTTTAGCCTGCAAATAAAATGGCTCACGCTTAGCTTTTAAATCAACCAAATAAGATTGTAATTGCCCAGCATCTAACTTAGCAATAAGCGGGCGGTGGGCTTTTTCTTTTGCTAATCGTTGGGCAATAATTTCTATCGGTTCAGTTAGGTAGATGGTTAAACCGTGCGCATTCATAAACTCCATATTCTCATTAAAGCAAGGTGTTCCGCCGCCGCAGGCCATAACAAATTGTTGGGCTTGTTGAGTGAATGAACGTAATGCTTCGGCTTCACGCTTCCGGAAACCATCTTCGCCTACCTCATCAAAAATAGTGGATATTGTTTGAGCTGATTGCTCTTCAACCAAGGCATCCAAATCGTAAAAAGGAAAACGCAATTGTTCAGCTAATGCTTTGCCTGCAAAGGTTTTTCCTGCGCCGGGCAGGCCAATTATAAATATACGGTTGGGGTTCAATTTGTAATAAACTACAATAGCAACTTCCCGAAATTTACCGAAAGCAGCTTTCCATTCTCAAAATAAAAATCAACCATAGCATCAATAATGCTTAGGCGTTCCTCGCCCCACTCGTGGGTTTCGGTTTCTATCTCTTTAAAATTATGTTCGGTAAACAGGGCTTTAAGTTCTTCCTTATCCATAGTAAACACCTTTTTACCCCATATAACAGTTTCAGGGCTGTTTACCTCGGCACACGAAAATCGGAAACCGGCTTCCTGCTCAAAGAAAACAGATATGCCTTTATCCCAATAATGCCAGATAACCACATCGGTTTCCTCATCCTCATCATGCATGTCAATTTCTTCAGCCTCGCCTAAAACGGCGCGCACCTCCTCCATGGTTAAGCCAAACTTAAGGTTTGCAAAGCCATCGTTAACAAAAAGCTCTAGCTGAGAGGTCTGTGGTTTTAATGTGGTTTCCATCAGTTCAAATATTGGAATTTGTATGTATAAATATATACTATTTATTTAATTGGCGAATTATTTTCTCGCGCCATTTCCTTAAACGTTAATTTATCGACAAGGCGCGGAAAGAGTTTATTTAGCGTAACAGCCAACTTGCCTTGTGTTGTCAATACAATCAGCGCTTTACGTTTTTTTATGGCTTTTATCATCCTATCGGCCACTTCTTCGGGTTGCATCATGGCTTTTTCATCGCGCGGACTTTCGCCTTGGGCATTTCCATCTTTACCTAAAGCGGTGTTGCGTATGTTGCTGGCAGTAAAGCCGGGGCAAACGGTAAGCACATTTAATCCGGTGTTAAGGTTCTCTATACGAAGCGATTCTAAAAAACCATTCATAGCAAATTTAGAGGCCGAATAACCCGTGCGGCCGGGCAAGCCTTTAAAACCAGCAATAGAAGATACGCCTACAACAGTTCCTTTAGCATCTAACAAATAAGGCAATGCATATTTGGTGCAATATACTGTGCCCCAAAAGTTTATATCCATTAGTTGCTTCAATACATTCAAATCAACATCGTTAAAAGCAGCGCGCATGCTTATGCCTGCGTTATTTACCAATATATCAATCTTGCCAAATTTTTGTATGGTTTGGTTGATAAGGGTTTTACAATCTTCTTCTTTGCTTACGTCAGTTGCTACGCTTAACACTTGCGCACCGGTAGCTTCCAGTTCGGCTTTAACACTTGCCAATGTATTGGTATTGCGGGCAGCTATTACAACGTTAGCGCCTTGCGCTGCAAATGCCCTGGCACA
>JANOCJ010000275.1:0-13227 GCA_031412115.1 Flavobacteriales bacterium | reverse complement strand
ACCAGCTTTTAAAGGCCTGTACGGTTGTCCCAGTTCACTGTTAATATCAGTAAACTCAGCAGTGGTTCACGGTATACCGAGCAACATCCCCTTTAAAGAAGGCGATGTTATATCGATAGACTGTGGTGTTTATAAAAATGGCTTTTATGGCGACTCGGCCTTTACCTTTCCGGTTGGAGAGTTAAAGCCCGATGTTAAAAAACTGCTTAGGGTTACTTACGAATGCCTAATGCTAGGTATAGCGCAAGTAAAACCGGGCAATAGGGTAGGCGATATAAGCTTTGCTGTACAAAACCATGCTGAAAGCAATGGGTATAGCGTAGTGCGCGAGTTGGTAGGACACGGCCTTGGCCGCAGCCTGCACGAAAAACCTGAAGTACCCAATTATGGCCGTCGCGGAAGTGGGCCGGCATTAAAAGAGGGTATGGTAATAGCCATAGAACCTATGGTAAACATGGGTAAAGCAAGGGTAGTAACCGAAGAAGACGGATGGACCGTGCGCGCGGCCGATAAATTACCATCGGCACATTATGAGCATACGGTAGCCATAACAAAAACAGGAGTTGAAATATTGTCAACCTTTGACGATATGAAAGATATAGTAAACAGTATAAAAAATTAAATGGCAAAACAGTCGAGCATAGAGCAAGACGGAACTATTGTAGAGGCGCTATCTAACGCTATGTTTCGCGTAGAGTTAGAGAACGGCCACATCATCATTTCGCACATATCGGGTAAAATGAGGATGCACTACATTAAGATTTTGCCGGGCGATAAAGTACGTGTGGAGATGTCTCCATACGATTTGACAAAAGGACGAATAGTATACAGGTATAAATAATAATTACTGAAGTAATGAAAGTAAAATCATCAGTTAAAAAACGCAGCGCCGATTGCATTATTGTAAAACGTAAAGGCGTTGTTTATGTAATTAACAAAAAGAACCCACGTTTTAAACAACGTCAAGGCGCTTAATAATATTATTGTAAAAAGACTATGGCTAGGATATCTGGTATTGATTTACCTAAAAACAAACGTGGCGAAATAGGTTTAACCTACATTTTCGGCATTGGACGCAGCTCTGCCCAAAAAATATTGGACACAGCCGGTATTGACCGTAACATCAAAGTTTCAGAATGGGACGATGATCAGTTAGGTAAAATCCGTGAGTTGATTAACGAAAAGTTCAAAGTAGAAGGTGCCCTTCGTTCAGAAACACAGCTTAACATTAAGCGTTTGATGGACATTGGAGCATACCGTGGCGTACGTCACCGTTTGGGCTTACCATTACGTGGACAAACCACTAAAAACAACGCCCGTACCCGTAAGGGCAAGCGTAAAACAGTAGCCAACAAGAAAAAGGTTACTAAATAATAAGTAATAAATAAATAATTTATAAAGAAGTAAGATGGCAAAAAGCGCTTCTGCAAAAACCGTTAAAAAAAGAGTAGTAAAGGTAGATGCTGTTGGACATGCACACATTAACGCTACGTTTAACAACATTATCGTATCCCTTACCAACGTTACCGGCCAGGTTATATCATGGTCGTCAGCAGGTAAAATGGGTTTCCGCGGCTCTAAAAAAAATACACCTTACGCAGCTCAGTTAGCCGCTACAGATTGCGCTAAAGTAGCGTTTGATGCAGGCTTACGTCGCGTAAAAGTATACGTAAAAGGCCCGGGTGGCGGACGTGAGTCAGCTATTCGTACCCTATCAGGTGCAGGTATTGAAGTAACAGAAATTGTTGACGTTACCCCAATGCCCCACAATGGATGTCGCCCACCAAAGCGTCGTCGCGTATAACAACGGTTTTTAATTTAATTGCACAGAAAACAAAGAAATGGCACGTTACAGAGGACCAAAGTCAAAAATTGCACGTAAGTTTAAAGAGCCCATATTCGGCCCTGATAAAGTTCTTGCTAAAAAGAATTACCCTCCGGGAATGCACGGTGTAGGCAAACGCCGCCCAAAGCAATCGGAGTATGCTATACAGTTGCAGGAAAAGCAAAAAGTTAAATATACCTATGGTATGTTGGAGAAACAATTTGCTAACACCTACCAAAAAGCTGTTCACTCTAAAGGTGTTACAGGTGAGGTATTGCTACAGCTTATAGAGTCTCGTTTAGACAACGTAGTATACCGTATGGGCTTAGCCCCAACACGCGATGGCGCACGCCAGCTTGTTGGCCACCGCCATATTACCGTAAACGGTAAAGTAGTAAACATTGCATCATACTCTTTACGCCCCGGCGATAAAGTTGGTGTTCGTGAAAAATCTAAATCGATGGAGATTATCTCTACCTCTTTAGCTACACGTACCAATAAATTTTCTTGGTTAGATTGGAACTCACAAACCCTTGAGGGTACGTTTGTTGCCCGTCCTAACCGTGAGGAAATACCTGAGAATATTAAGGAACAACTGATTGTCGAGCTTTACTCTAAATAATAACGAGTATTTGTTTTTGATAATCAACAAACAACATCCCTTACAAAATTTAAACATTAACTATGGCAATTTTAGCATTTCAACGCCCTGACAAGGTAATAATGATATCATCGACGGAAACGGAAGGATCTTTCGAATTCCGCCCGCTTGAACCAGGTTATGGTATTACCATTGGTAACGCCTTGCGCCGTATCTTGCTTTCGTCACTTGAAGGCTATGCTATTACCAGCATACGTATTGAAGGCGTTGAGCACGAATTTTCTACCATAAAAGGTGTGGTTGAAGACGTAACCGAAATCATACTTAACCTTAAACAAGTTCGCTTTAAAAAGCAAATTGAGGGTATTGACCACGAGAAAGCGGTTGTTGAATTTAGCGGCAAAAACACTTTTACTGCCGGCGATATTGGTAAAGGCACTTCAGCTTTTCAGGTATTAAACCCTGACTTGGTTATTTGCAACCTTGACCCTAAAGTAAAGCTTAAAATTGAACTTACTGTAGATAAAGGCCGCGGTTATGTACCAGCCGAAGAAAATAAGGTTGTAAACCCTGTGAATGGCCTTATTGCTATCGACTCTATTTACACGCCAATTAAAAACGTTAAATACAGCATTGAAAACTATCGCGTAGAGCAGAAAACTGACTACGAAAAGCTTTTGATGGATATTGTTACTGACGGTTCTATCCACCCGAAAGAAGCGTTGAAAGAGGCTGCTAAAATCCTTATCCAACACTTTATGTTATTCTCTGACGAGAAAATCACTTTAGATGCCGAAGAAAAAGCATCTACTGAAGAGTTTGATGAGAACATGCTACATATGCGCCAGTTGCTAAAAACCAAATTGGTTGACTTAGACCTATCTGTACGCGCTTTAAATTGCTTAAAAGCTGCTGACGTTGAAACCTTGGGCGACCTTGTTTCTTACAACCGCAACGACCTATTGAAATTCCGCAACTTTGGTAAAAAATCATTACAAGAGCTTGATGAATTGGTAGCCAACAAAGGTTTACAATTTGGAATGAACGTAGGTAAATACAAATTAGACAAAGATTAATATTTTTTACTATCTTTGCCGCCCCGAATTTTTTAGAATAGCATAGATTTTTTGAAATAATGAGACACGGAAAAACAATTAATCACTTAGGCCGTACCGCATCGCATCGCGAGGCTATGTTGGCCAATATGGCAAGCTCGCTTATACTACATAAGCGCATAAATACCACTTTGGCTAAAGCTAAAGCATTGCGTAAATATGTAGAGCCGCTTATTACTAAATCGAAAGACGATACTACGCACTCTCGTCGTACGGTATTTGCTTACCTGAAAGACAAAGAGGCAGTTACTATCCTTTTCCGCGAGGTATCGGCTAAAGTAGCTACACGCCCGGGTGGTTATACCCGTATCATCAAAACCGGTTTTCGCCCAGGCGATAACGCCGAAATGGCGATGATTGAACTAGTTGACTACAACGAGTTGATGCTTAAAACAGCTAAAACTGAAAAAGCTAAAACTACACGTCGTAGCCGCACCAAAGCAACCGGCACCGCTCCTGCAGCAGCTCCTAAAGCAGCTAAAGTTGAAGATGCTCCGGCAGCTGAAGAGCCACAAACTGATGCACCTGCAGCAGCTGAAGGCGAAGAGCCACAAGCATAATACTAAGAGTTACTCTTATATAGTAAATCCCCATACAGCAATGTGTGGGGATTTTTTGTTTTATACCTCACCCTAATTACTCTTGGCTCTTGGCTCTTGGCTCTTGGCTCTTGGCTCTCGTCTCTCCTCTCAACTACCAGTCCCACAAATCCTGCTCGTTGTTTATCATATCGTGCTTAATGCGTTCCGATTCCATCATGACATCCATCCCTGCGGAGTAATCGGTAATGGTACGGTCGTAAACGTTGCTCTCTTTATAAATATAGCTGCTAAACATGCGCTTGGCAAATACATCGTCGTAGCTTAATGCGCCAACATTATTAAACCGGTTAAAGTATTGGTAAACGGCCAATACATTGCGTAGTTGCGGAAAGTATAGCCAAAACATTTCTTGCTTACCGCGAAATTCGCCATCGCTACCGTATACATACCGCACAGGGCAAATGCCTATAATACGTACATCCATCATAGACCGCTGGCGGTCGAAAAACCATATCTCCTTTACATGGTATTCCATTACATCTTTAGGGTCTAACTCGCGAAATATAACCGTATCGTGCATTATGTCGGGGTTGTATAAATCGGGCACTTGGGTGCTGTCTATACTTCGGCCAATGCTAAAGGCTTCCTCTTTGGTCATCTCCATCTCAAAACCATCGCCTTCCGATGGTTTGTAAGGAATTATTTTACCATCGAAAATGCCGCAATAAATAACCGATAGCAGGTTTGCCCGGTTGTTTGATGGCTCAAAAGGATAATAGTACGGCTGGTTCATTTTCTCGCGCATATCTATTGTGCGCCAAATCCATTTTTCCGACATAATATCAGCCTCGCGGGTGCCGGGGTATGGCATAGGCGTACGGTTGGGCAGTTGAGCCTTTACCACAAGTGTATTTAGCACAGATGGGGCAGGGCATGAGACGTTAGAAAGCTGGGCAGAGAGGGCAGTACTTACCATAATTGGCAAGCAGAGCAAAACACCTTTTACATACATATACCAAACATTTAGTTGGTAAAGCTTTAATCAAACGCTGTGGTTTAAAGTAAAAGGTATTTCATTGCGGTTTTTGCAATTATTTACGCAAGAAGAAGTTAGATAGTTACAAATTGCTTTCACCGATACCCACTATTGAAATAATGGGTATCGGTGTGTTTAAATATTACTTGCTCTAGTCTCTAGTCTCTCAACTCTAGACTAAAACTATTCAGCTACAATAAGCCTACGAGTATATACTTTACCTCCGTCGGCAAATTTTATTAGGTAAAAGCCGGGGGCAATGCCCATAGTGGCGGTATCAAAAGTAAATTCGTGCACGCCTTTGGTAAGTGTACTTTTGGTGCATAGGTTTTTTACCATTTGGCCTTGCATGTTGTATAGTTCCAAACGGCAAGGGTTTTCTTTTGATAGTTCAACCGTAACCTTAAAACTTTTGTAGGCAGGGTTGGGGTTAATGGCAAAATTTATCAGCGCCGATGGGGTTTCTGTTACCGCATTAGGCTGACCCACTTTGTAAATGGTGTATTGGTCTTTAATTTCGCCGTAGGCAGTAAGGTAAAAGCTGCGCAGCGTATCGCCATGAATTTTTAGTATAACAGAGCCTAAGCAAGTATCGCAACCTTCAGAATAGTACATAGCAGGGTGTTGCAGGGCAGGGTTATCATCTTTACTGGCAGCATTGCCACATACATTATATATGGTGCCTTTATTGGCATTAGGGCCTTGGGTGTATTTAACATACTGCTCGCCCAGGGTTTCGTTGCCGCTGGCACCGCTTACAATATGCTGCGATGCATTAAACTGGCCCGGTACATCAAAGAATCCGTTGATAAGGTATGAGCGCTCGTACACGTGGCTATGGCCGCTTAAAACCAAATCTACCCCATATTGCTCAAAAATAGGGGAAATGTTTTCGCGCATGGCTTGCATGTTTACTTCCCAAAATTGGTCAGAGTCGTGAGATCCATCGGTATGGGGCGGTTGGTGAAAATACACTACGGTCCATGTTTTGGTGTTGGCAGCAAGGTCGGCCTCCAGCCATTGCGTAAATGGCGAGCCGCTGAAGCTAAACAACGGGCTGGCACCAATCCAATCGTGCGACTGGTTAAACACAGAAGCTAACTCTGAATTAACTGATACAAAATGGGTGTTGGCATAATCGTAAGAGTAATACAACTCAGTATTTGAGGGCACACCGCCACATTCGCCATTGGTAAAAACATCGGCTAAGTCAAAGTAAGGGCCGTTGTGCGTTGTAGGGTTGGTAGATATTACAGGGTTTGATATAACACCATAATCGTGGTTGCCGGGGCAGGGCAAAAAAGGCAGGTATTGCATTACGGTTTTATAGCCATTTCCATCGTTAAATACCTTTGTGCTATATTCTTCATCAGTACCCTCATCATAAACATTATCGCCCAGCCAAATCCAAAAATCGGTTTTAAAGCCGGTGTTATAATCTTCAAAAGCCTCGCGCACCTCGCGTTGTGCATCGTTTCCTTTGCCAAAATCGCCAATGGCCCATACCGTAAATGGTTGCACCGTGCCAATAACAGGAGGGGTTTTAAAGCGGTGCAAACTATCGGGCCCGCTAAGTAGCTGCGTAGTTGTGCCTACGGCATAATAATAAACAGTATTGGGCTGTAGGCCCGTAAGCGATATGCTATGGTTGGTAACACTGCCGGCATCGGTAACACTAAGGCTAAGGTTGTTGGCATCGGTTCCGTAAACCACGCGGCTATCATTGTTAGCTGATGAACGCCACATAACTACAATAGAATTGGCTGTAGGGCTTTGCAGGTAAGGGCCACGAATAATTTGCGCTTGTAAAGCCGACGATAAAATAAGCAGTGCGAAAAGAATTTTTTTCATTTGGTAAAGATGGAAAAATGAATGGTGATTGGATAGGGCAATATCGTTAAGATTTGGTTAAAAAACTAGTTTTTAAAGTTGAAAGTTGACGGTTCGCAGTTGACAGTTTTTCTCTTAATGTTTTTCAACTATTTGTTGTTACAACTAAAACCGTGAACCGCCAACTGCGAACTGCCAACTACGTAAATTAGCTCCAATGAGCGCCACTTTAGTTTTAGCCATTATTAGCGGGTATTTTGCCCTGTTGCTAATTATCTCCTTCATCACATCGCGCAAAGCGGGCAACGATGCCTATTTTAAAGGCAACAAGCAGTCGCCGTGGTGGGTGCTGGCCTTTGGCCTTATTGGCGATTCTCTTTCGGGGGTTACGTTTGTATCCGTACCCGGCAAAGTAGGGGTAGAGCAGTTTGCCTATATGCAAATTGTGCTGGGCTATGTGTTTGGGTATTTAGTTATATCTGAGGTTTTGCTGCCGGTTTATTACAAGTATAACCTAACCTCTATTTACAGCTATCTTAATAAAAGGTTGGGGCCTAATTCGCAAAAAGCAGGTTCGTTTTTCTTTCTTGTGTCGCGCACTATTGGGGCGGCTTTTAGGCTATATGTAACGCTTATTGTTTTGGGCGAATTTTTATTTAAACCCTTTGGGGTGAGTTTTGAGGTGGCTGCCTTTATTATCATTTTGCTAATACTGTTGTACACCATTAAAGGAGGTATAAAAACCCTGGTGTGGACAGATATGCTGCAGTCGGGCTTTTTGCTGGCAGGGCTTATACTATCGGTATTGCTTATAGCTATTGATTTGGATATTGTAAACTCGCGCGGATTTTTCAGCGCCATTGGCAATATTTATAGCACAGTTAAAGATAGCGACTACTCGCGCATCTTCTTTTTTGATGATTGGAATGCCAAAACCAATTTTTTTAAACAGTTTTTTGGTGGGGCTTTTGTAGCTATAGCTATGACGGGCCTAGACCAAAATATGATGCAAAAAAACCTTAGTGCACGCACCTTAGGCGAAGCCAAAAAGAACATCCGCGTATTTAGCGTGGTGGTGGTTTTAGTCAACTTTGTGTTTGTTGCATTGGGCGCATTGTTATACTTATATGCTGAGAAAAACGGCATAGCTATACCCGCAAAAACTGATACCTTGTTTCCGCTACTAGCTATAAAATATTTAGGGGTGGCGGCTTCTGTAGCCTTTATATTGGGCATTGCAGCGGCTACTTTCTCCAGTGCCGATTCTGTGCTAACTACCCTTACAACCGCTTTCTGTATTGACTTTTTGGGCATGGACGACCATAGCGTAAAAGATCAAAAATCAATACAACGTACCCGTACATTGGTGCATATTGGTTTTGCAGCCATATTGCTGGTAACGCTTATTATTTTTAATAATTATAATAACGATGCGGTTATATCGCAGGTGTTTACGGTGGCAAATTTTACCTATGGGCCGCTTATTGGTTTGTTTGCATTCTCGCTATACACCAAGCGCAATGTGTATGATAAATGGGTGCCGTTGGCATGTTTAGCATCGCCGGTTATATGCTACTTCTTAAATGCCAATTCAAAAGCCTGGTTTGGCGGCTATATGTTTGGTAATGAGTTGCTAATTGTAAATGGCCTGATTACCTTTGCCGGCCTACTATTATTAACTAAGAAAAAAGAAGTAATCGCTTAAGGATAGCGCACTACTGTGGTTTCAATACCGCGTTTTTGCAGTTCAACTTTCAGTTTTTCAATATCGGCTTTTACATACAATTCAGCGCCGTAATAAAAGGTGTACTTGCGGGTGGTGCCCTCTTCCGTCATGCGGTAAAACACCCGCTCTAACCCATTTTCATAGCAAAACTTTGCAAACTGCTTAGCCTCTTCAAAATTCTCAAATTCCTTTAACTGCAAGCCGTATGCTTTAGATACCGAAAGTTCGTCGGCAGAAAGGTTGTAATATTTACGGGGCAATATTTTCTCCTCGCTCCAGTCGGCCGGAATTTCATATAAATGAACCAAATCATAGTTAATAGTATCACCAATGCCTATTACTACAATTTTTACTTTGCAAACACCATATTTAATCAGTTCAAGCTCCTTAGCTGCTGCCTTACTAACATCCAGTATACGGGTTTTTACAAAGGGGCCACGGTCGTTTACCCGTACAAAAGTTACCTTATTTTTTTGCAGGTTGGTTACCTTTAATATAGTGCCAAAGGGCAGTTTGCGGTGGGCACAGGTAAATTTTTTATTGTCAAAACGTTCGCCACTGTTGGTTTTGCGGCCATGAAATTCATCGCCGTAATAGGAACAACCACCCGTTTGGGTAAATTGCGCCCCGCTTTGTGCGTATACGCCTAGGGTACTTATTGAAAGTAAACCCAATAGTATTTGCCGGTACCAATTTAGCATAGTAATATTACACGTTTTTTATGGTGCGATTGTCAAATATAAACGAAAGGGTTTGGTTTTGGTTATCATTTGTGATTTTTGCTGCTATTTATGCATCCATCACATTGGTAAACCATTACCTGTTCCGCACCAATGCTTACGATTTGGGTATCAACAACAATGCCATTTACGACTATGCCCATTTTTGCTGGAATGATTGCATGCTGCTGCAGCCCCAATTTAACAATGTACTAGCCGACCATTTTACACTTTTGCCTGTATTATTATCGCCGCTATACTGGTTTTTTGGTAGCTACACTATGCTAGTGGTGCAATATGCCGCAGTACTTTTGGGGGGCTATGGTATTTATAAATTCTGCCAACGCAAAACCGATAGCAAAGCTTTGCCGGTATTGGCTATGATCCATTTTTTCTGCATATGGGGCATCTATTCAGCATTAAGTTATGACTACCACGATAATGTAATGGCTGCAATGTTTGTGCCTTGGCTGTTTTATTATTTTGATAAGCAAAAATGGAGCGGTGTAGCTTTGTTTTTTGTGCTGATAATAATTGCCAAAGAGAATATGGCCTTGTGGATGGTTTGTTTGGGGCCGGGCCTTGGCTTACTATACAGGCAAAACAGAAAAATGCTTAGCATAGGTTTGGTTATGGGGTTAGTGGCTGCGGTATATTTTACTGTGGTTGTTAAAGTAATTATGCCAGGCTTAGCCACACCCGGCAGGGGCTACCTTCATTTTAATTATGAAGCGTTAGGCGCTAATTTTTCAGAAGCGTTTGTTACCCTTTTTACGCGGCCTTTTTATGCGCTTACGGTACTTTTTGCCAACCATACAGGCAACCCCGGGTGGGATGGTATAAAACCTGAACTGCATATAATGGTATTATTGGCCGGTGGCTGGGCATTGTTTTACCGCCCACAGTATTTGCTTATGCTGCTGCCTATTTATGCGCAAAAATTATTTTCAGACGATATGGGAAAATGGGGCATAAATGCCCATTACTCTATTGAGTTTGTACCCATTATAACACTTGCTGTATTTGAATTTTTGCGGAAGAATGAAAAGCGCTTGCCGGTAAAAGCACTTGCATGCATTATTTGTGCCGTTGCCTTTATTGCAACTGTTACCAAGTTAGATTACCGGGTTTCTAAATATTATGTACCGGTGTATTCTCGGTTTTATAGCATAGAACATTACAAGCAAAATGCTTTTGATGTTGCCGAACTAAATAGCGCGTTAGCAACAGTTCCCTCCACAGCCAAAGTGTCTGCTACATCTTCCATTGTATCCCATGTTTCATTTAGAGATTATATTTACCTGTACCCGTATGTTTTTGATGCGGATTATGTAGTTTTAGTTACTGATCCTAACGGTATTTACCCATTAAATTCTATAGAACAATTGGAAGATAGTATGGCAGCTTACAGAGTAAAGCCCGGTTGGGAGATTTTATACGATAAAAACCAAACCTTAATAGCACACCACAAATAAACCTTGAACAACCTAAACCAAATACCCCTTGCAAGGCTTGTAATACCATTAATGGTTGGCATTGGCTGTGGCTTATGGTTGCCTTTGGTTTTGCCCAATAGCTTTTTTTATCCTGCTATAATTTTAGTTCTTAGCTGCCTTGTTTTCCTATCTATAAAAGGCATCCGTTTTGCTGCTTGGTCTGGCTTGCTTATTACTCTATTTTTTGTGTTGATAGGGGTAAAGCTGGTGGAGTTAAACACCGCGGCAAATCAACCTGTATACTTTGGCAAATACCTTTCGGCCGATAATTTTATTGTTGCGCGCATTATTGAACCACCGCAGGAAAAAGCAAAGTCGGTAAAGGCATTGCTTCAAATTGAAAGTATAAAGCAAGGCAAAGTGTGGGTAAAAGCCGGCGGCACTTTACTTGCCTATTTTGCGTTAGATAATACAGCAACGGCATTGGCTTATGGCGACAGGATATTAATACGTACTAAAATTGACGAAGTAAAACCGCCGCAAAACCCCGGCCAGTTTAATAATAAACAATACCTGGCCAACAAGGGCATCTATCACCAAACCTATTTAAGCACTGAGCATTATTACATAGTAGAAAGTAATGTGGTAAACAGCTTTTATGCGTGGGTATATAAAGTACGCGCCAAACTACTTTGGCAATTGCGAGAGAGTGGCTTAAAAGGACAGGAGTTAGCGGTAGCATCTGCTTTATTACTTGGCTACGATGATGACATTGATAACAACTTGCTACAGGCTTATTCCGCATCCGGTGCTATGCATATATTGTCAGTGTCGGGCATGCATGCAGGGTTGGTGTATATAGCTTTTTTATGGCTGTTGCAGTTTGCGGGCCCGTCATTAGGGGCGCGAATTTTTCGCACTTCGGTAATAATTATAATGCTATGGTTATATGCCTTGCTTACAGGCTTTTCTCCACCTGTTATTCGTGCTGCCGCTATGTTCTCTATGCTGGCAATAGGGCAATCCCTCAATCGATATACCAATGCTATAAATATACTGGCAGGTTCGTGTTTAATAATGTTGGTGCTAAACCCATTCCTTTTGGCCGATGTTGGCTTTCAGCTTTCGTATACCGCCGTATTTGGTATAGCATTGTTGTACAAACCTGTATATAATTTATGGGAGTTTAAGCATTGGTTGCCCGATAATGTATGGCAATTAACGGCCATGTCGCTAGTGGCGCAGTTGGCTACTTTTCCATTAGGGTTGTTTTATTTTCATCAGTTTCCCAACTATTTTCTTTTTAGCAATTTGCTAATTATACCCCTTAGTACCATAGCTATATTTATCGGTATAGGGTTGCTGGCTTTTTCGTTTATCCCTATTGTTGCCAAAGGTGTAAGCTTTTTACTGCACTATATTATACTGGCGTTAAATTGGTTGGTTATGCAGTCTGAACAACTGCCTTTGGCGGTTGATAAAAATATCAATATATCTATACTAGAAATGGCTTCGGTATATTTTATTATTACGGCATTTGCTGTAGCCATCTATTATAGAAAGAAACAATGGCTGTATGCTGCATTAGCTGTTTCTGTTATTTATATGGGCGTTAGGATTCAGCACAATAGCCAAATCTCAATCCAACAAAAACTAATTGTATACAACGTAAATAAGGCAACTGCGGTTGAATTTATAACGGGCAATAAGAGTGTGCTGTTGGCCGACAGTTCAGCATTGCCCGGTACTGTTAATTATAGGTTTAATATAGAGGGTGCATTGTGGTACTATGGTATTGACAACCGAAAAGTATTTGCATCTAACAATAATTACCCCAAGCCTATTACCGTTTTGGGCAATAAAAGCTTACTTATTGCCAATGGTAAATTGAATACCGATGGCGTTACTAAGGCCGATTATGTGTTAATCTCCAACAATCCATTTATCAATTTTGATGCCTTGCAAAAGCTGAACCCAACCATGGTAATAATAGGCAGCAACAACAAGCCCAAAAAAGTAGCGTACTTTATAAAGGAGCTTGATAAGCGCGGAATTAACTATTACAACATAGCCCAACAAGGCGCTTTTATTGCCGGTAACTAGTCAAACGATTCAAATTTGATACGCTTACGGTCGTAGCCCATAGCCTCCAATCGCACCCGGGCTTCTTTCAGCATGGCAGTCCACCCGCAAATGTAGAAGGTGGCTGGGCGTTTATCGGCAAAAAGTTCTTCATATATAGTATGCACATAGCCTGTGCGGCCCTGCCATTTATCTTTCTCCTCGCGCGATAATACCGGGTGGAAATGGAAGGTATCCATTTTATCGTGCAGGTGCTGCATCTCTTGGTGGTACAATATATCATCAAGGTAGCGGTTGCCAAATACCATGTGCATG
>JANOCJ010000274.1:0-19327 GCA_031412115.1 Flavobacteriales bacterium | reverse complement strand
CTGGGCTTTGCCAAGGTTATTATATACTAATAAGTCGAACCGTTTTTTAAGGCTGTTTACTTCCAGTCCGCCTTCTACATGAATTAGTGACATGGGGTACTTCCTATCCTCAACAAGGTAACGGATAACATGCTGGCGCACCCATTCTTCGGGCGTAAGGGCCACAAACTTCCGGCGCACGGGGTCAAAAACCTCTCGCTTGCCGGCTGTTTCCCTCAGCCTAAATTCGTATTGCGGAAAATTGAGTTGGTGCAACATGTATAACAAATATAACGGTTTAGCAGCAGCAAAACAGGCATAGAAAACCTTATTTTAAGCAGCTAAACGTTAATAATTATAAGGCCGAAACATGTATGTCGTAAATTTTTCCTAATATTGAATCCTGCCTCGGTTTGTCTTGGCACGATTTTAGTATAACTTTGCAAAACATAAAAAGCATAACATAACTTCAAAATAGCATTAAAATGAAAAAAGTTGCCTTATCAATTGTAGCATCATTTATGATGATTGGTTTAGTAAGCGCCCAAACAGCAACAACGGCCTCTACGCCAAACCCAAACGCTGCCGAAATTACCTTTAAGAAAACAACTCACGACTTTGGCACCCTGAAAAATGGCGCCCCTGCGGTTTATGAGTTTGAATTTACCAACACCGGCAAAGAGCCTCTTATCATCAGCAACGCTCAAGGTTCTTGCGGTTGCACCGTACCTGAGTGGCCAAAAGAGCCAATTCAACCAGGCCAAACCAGCCGTATTAAAGTTTCTTACGATTCTAAACGTACCGGCAAAATTGACAAAAAAGTAACCATTACCTCTAACGCTAAAACTAACCCTAAAGAGATTTTTATTAAAGGTGAAGTATTAGCCCCTGAAAGCCAAGAGCCAATGACCCCGGTTAAAACTAACACCGGCGCGCCATCTAACAACTAATATATTGCAACGCATTATATAGCAAAAGCCCCAAAATTTGGGGCTTTTGTATTTTATAAAATTGGCACGGTTTTGGCATTAAACCAATTAACAAAACATTTAAACTCGCTCAAAAAATGAAAAAATTTACACTATCAGTAATAGCCATGCTTGCCATAGCAAGTGCAGCTGTTGCACAAGCGCCTGCCACAGGCACTACACCGCCAAACCCAAATGCGGCCGAGATTACCTTTAAAGCAGATACGCACGATTTTGGTACCGTTAAAAACGGCGCCGACATATCGTATGAGTATGTGTTTACTAACACCGGCAAAGAGCCTCTTATTATTTCTGACGTACAACGCCAGTGTGGTTGTACTACCCCATCGTGGCCAAAAGAGCCTATCCCACCGGGACAAACAGGCAAAATAAAAGTATCGTATGATACTAAGCGTACAGGTTCGGTTACTAAAAACGTTACCGTATTGTCAAACGCTAAAACAGCTTCAAAAGTGTTAACTTTTACAATTAACGTTAACCCACCAGAAGCTGCACCTGCAAGCGGCGAGCCTGTTGCTCCGCAAACAGCCCCTCACAACTAATAATTGAGAAGATATAGTTGAAAAATCCCGTCCTATTTTAGGGCGGGATTTTTTGTTTTAGCCCCTGCGCGCCTTTTTGTAACTTTGCAGTAAATATTTCTGATTATGCCAAGCATTTCAAACAAGGGCAACCGTATGCCCGAGTCGCCTATACGCAAACTAGTACCTTATGCCGAAACAGCAAAAAGCAAAGGCCGCAAAGTCTATCACCTTAATATAGGCCAGCCCGATGTTGAAACCCCGCAAGTGGCGCTTGATGCCATTCATAACTTTGACCAAAAGGTAATAGAATACAGCCACTCGGCAGGTAATGAAAGCTACCGCCGCAAACTGGCCGAACAGTATAAAAACTGGGGTATTGACATTGATTTTACTAACCTATTGGTTACTACCGGAGGGTCTGAAGCTATACAATTTGGTTTGATGAGCTGCCTTGATGAAGGCGATGAAGTAATTGTGCCCGAGCCATTATATGCTAACTATATGGGTTTTGCCTGTGCAGCAGGTGCTGTTATTAAAGCCGTTACCGCTACTATTGAAACAGGTTTTGCCCTGCCTGCCGTTAGCGAGTTTGAGAAATTAATCACCCCAAAAACCAAGGCCATAATTATTTGCAACCCAGGCAACCCAACCGGCTATTTATACTCTAAAGCTGAGTTGGAAGCCTTGGCCGATTTGGTAAAAAAACACAATCTGTATTTATTTGCCGATGAGGTTTACCGCGAGTTTTGCTACGACGGTGCTACTTTTACATCTATACTACAACTGCCCGGCTTAGAAGAACATGCTGTTGTTGTTGATTCAGTATCTAAACGCTATAGTATGTGTGGCGTACGTATTGGTGCCTTAATTACCCGCAACAAAGCTTTAATGCAAACGGTATTAAAGTTTGCGCAAGCACGCTTAAGCCCACCAAGCCTTGGCCAGGTTGCTGCCGAAGCTGCATTGGACACACCCGCCAGCTACTTTACTGCCGTAGTTGAAGAATATGTCAAACGCCGCAATACGGTTGTTGAACGCCTTAATAAAATGGAAGGTGCATTTTGCCCTAACCCACATGGGGCCTTTTACGCTATTGCACGCCTGCCTATTGACAATGCCGATACATTTTGCCGCTGGTTGTTGGAAGATTTTGAATACAACAACGCAACAGTTATGTTGGCACCGGCTACTGGTTTTTATGCCACCAAAGGATTAGGCTTAAACGAAGTGCGTATTGGATATGTACTGAATATTGATGACTTGAACGCTGCCATGGATTGTTTGGAAGAAGCACTGAAAGTATACCCCGGCGTTACAAAAACGGCTGAAAAAGAAGCTGCTATATAGTTGTTGCTAAACTAGCGCAAATAACTATTTTTGCATCTTTAGAAAAAAAGCAAATACATTATGCGCCAACTACATACCACCTTACTTGTTATCTTTACTGCATTTATAAGCACTGCCTCCGTTGCACAAATGACGGTTTCAAATGCTATTGGAAGTAGTGTTTTCTTTAAAGGGGCATATGATGAGCCTAATCTATCGCAGGGCTTTACTTATGCGCCACGCTTAAATTTTTATTTTTTTGGCAGTGAACATACTCTATCAGTAGGAACGGTAGCTACAGTTGTTCCATGGTTTGCTTCTTACAGTGGGGTGGGGTCAAATAAACCTCTGTTAGCATTTGATTTACCATTAACTATTGACGCCAACTTTGGACATTATTCAGATGATGATGCTGAAAGCGGTTTCGGTGGCTTTATTGGAATTGGCGGGGGGTATAATAATATTTGGGATTATGATTACGATACCTATAGGCAGTTGCCCGGCAACGGCGGCATAGTATTTAATGGGGGCATCCGTTTTGACAGTTATGTAATTGGTTCTTATACCCTAAGGGGTTCGTATATGCTAAGCCTGGGCCGTGCAAGCAATGTTATAGGCTTAAATATCCTCGTAAATATAGGCGATTTTTAGTGCTATTTAGCCGGTAGAATTTTCGTTATAACTTCGCCAAAACCTACGCGTATTTCTCCGTTTTGTGCATAAGCACGCATGGTAACAGTGTCGCCATCGTTTATAAATTTACGCTCGGTACCATCGGTAAGTGTGATAGGATTTTTCCCTCCCCATGTTAACTCCAGCATTGAGCCGAATGAATTTTGCTCAGGCCCGCTAATGGTACCCGAAGCCATCAAATCTCCAACCCTTACATTACAGCCATTTACGGTATGGTGCGCCAGTTGCTGCTCCATAGTCCAGTACATGTATTTGTAGTTTGATTGGCTGATAGTATTTTCTACTCCATTTTCAGGAGTAATAATTACTTCTAAATTAATATCTATGTTTTTCTCACCTTGGTATTCAAGGTAAGGCAGCACTATAGGGTCTTGCTTAGCACCTGCGGTACGGAAGCGTTCCAAGGCTTCTAAGGTAACGACCCAAGGAGAGATTGAGGAGCCAAAATTCTTAGCTAAAAATGGCCCTAGCGGCACGTATTCCCACTTCTGAATATCGCGTGCGCTCCAGTCGTTAAATATTACCATGCCAAAAATAAACTCGTTGGCTTGTGCAGTAGTAATGCTATCGCCCAATTGGGTTTCTTTACCAATTACAAAGCCCATTTCCAGTTCAAAATCCAACCGTTTTGATGAGCCAAATGTGGGTACTTCCTCCGTATCTAGTTTGGTTTGTCCCTTCGGGCGATGAATAGGCGTGCCTGAGATAACAATAGAGGATGAACGGCCGTGGTAGCCAACGGGTAAGTGTTTCCAGTTTGGTAGCAAGGCATTGGCCGGGTCGCGAAACATTTTACCTACATTGGTGGCATGGTCTTCACTCGAGTAAAAGTCTGTGTAATCGCCAATTTGAATAGGTAGCAACATTTGTACGCTATTAATAGGCAACAAAGCTTTTTCGCGCAATGTAGCATTGTCTTTCAGCTTATTATTTTCATCGCTGAAAAGCACTTGCAAACGCTCGCGCACACCGTTGGTTATGTGTTTGCCTAATGCTATAAAATCATTTAAATAGGCATTTTTAAAAACATCTTGCGGTATGCTGAATTGCGATAACAATCCGGCATCGTTCAATGCATTTAAATCAACCACATAGTTGCCAATGGCAGTAGCTACGCGCGGGCCTTGCGGACTTTGGTATACACCAAAGGGGAAATTATATATCGAAAAATCGCTTGTGGCGGGGTAATCAATCCAGCTTTTCATTGTTTTCTAGTTCTTAGTTGCGAGTTCCTAGTTCCAAGTAAAAATTGGCTAAGAAATAAACTGTTCTCTGTTACTTGTTCACTGTTCTCTTACCTACAATCCCAACGTTTTCAAGCCTTGGGTAAATACAATATCAACAGGAATATCTTTTGCTTTTAGCTTATCTAAATCGCCTTGCAATTGGGGCGATATTTTGCCTTTTTCAGCCATTAGTTTTTTAGCGCCTGCATAATCGCCGTCGCCTTGTATTTTAAGCAGCAAAGCCGATAGCGACGACATAGCCTCCTTCATCTTAGCAAAGTCAACTTTGTATTTACCTTCGGTGTTGCGCACAAAAGCGCCTTTTTCTGAAAAATAGTTAAAGCGCACCATGTTGGCACGTCCGTGCGAATCAGCAGTACCAAAGCGCACCGAACGGAATATACCGGCTAGAAATGTTACATAGCAATCGTTCAATTCCTTCTGGGTAAACTCACCCTTTTCGTACAATTTGGTAATCATGTATAAGCCTAAAATATCGGCTTTGCCTTCTTCTACAGCAGCATATTGGTCTTTCAACGCATCTTTAACAGCCACTTTAGGGTTGGCTACCAAATATTTAATACCTAAACCGTGGGCAACCTCGTGAAACATAACGGTGCTGAAAAAGGCATCAAACGTAATCATGCTGCGTTGCGAGCCATCAATCAACTCATCGGATATTGGCACCATAATTTTATCAAATTTGGCGCGCATAGCATTTTTCAACTGCAAACGGCGGGTACCTTTCTCCAACTGAATTTCTTCGCTATTGGGTAGGTTTACAGCAATGGTTTTGCCACCTGCATTGCAATGCCCTGCATAGTAAATAACCTCGTAAGCACCTAAGTCGCTATCAGAACCGGGCTTTTCAGCTTTGTATTTAGCATCAACAGGTAAGCCTTGTTGTAGTTCGGGCAGCATAGATGCGTACTTGGCCAGCTTTTCGCTCCATACCTTGTCTTTAATTAAGATATAGGCCTCGTGCGCATTGCGATAGCCATAAAGCCCGTCTTCATAATTTTCAATTGGGCCGGCAATAAAATCAAGGTTATTGTTTTTCATGTCCAACCATGCAATATCGCTGGCATCGTAATCGTCGGTACGTAAAGCTGTAGCGCGTAGGCTAAGGTATTGTTTCAAGCCCGGGTCGTCGGCAAACTTAGCCGCGCTATCAAGTAAAGCAGCGGCTTTTTCAATTTTCTCTTTAAAATATTCATGGTAAGGCACGGTTTTCAAAAAGCCGCCATCGTCGCGGCGAACCATGCTATACATATTAGTTTTGTTGGGCGATGTCCATTTTTCAAACTCATCGGCCTTCATATCTTTCGGATAGAAATTAGCGCCTTTGGGCTTCTCTCCTACTCCATTTATAAAAGGCTTATCATCGTTTAGGCGCTCCCAAGGGCCGTAGTTAATTTCTGCAAAGCGGCGCAGGTTGGCGTCTTTAATGCTATCTAAAAACGCGGCTTTGTTGCCAATGGTTTCTTCCCAAAACAGTTCGTCCATTATATCGGCAATCTGAATAAACAGGGGTATCATTTTACGCTCATTTTCGGTAAGGCCTGTAAGGTCAGCCTTAAGCTCAACAACAGCCAGCGCATTTATTTTAGTAAGAATGCTGTCTTTTTCCATGCCTTCGCCTGTTTTTTCAGAATTTCCGCCGCAGGCGTATAATAACATAGCTACAACCAGCGTTGTTGTTAAAAATGGAAGATATTTTTTCATCTTTTGTAAAAATTGGTGGTGCAATTTACACAATAGTAAGGTTTTGTTTCTAAATTCACGCCGAATTATGCGCGAGGTAGTATTTTTAAAAAATAACGAAGACCGCTGGCGTAAGCTGGAACAAGGACTTGCCAACAACAGTGTGCGAGACCCTGATAAACTGTCGGAAATGTTTATCCAGCTAACGGATGACCTTTCGTATGCGCGTACTTTTTACCCCGGCACCAAAACGGTTGATTACCTTAATGAACTGGCCTTTAAGCTGCACACCGAACTTTACAAAAACAAAAACCAGCCCCTGCGCGATGTTTTGCAATTTTGGAAAACCGGCTTGCCATTGCTTGTATACAAACACCGCAGCAAAATGCTGTATGCATTTTTAATGTTCTTTTTAGCGGGTTGCCTGGGTGCATTTTCGGCTGCTAATGATGATAGTTTTATACGCCTTATTTTAGGCGATGGGTATGTAAATGAAACCATTGGCAATATTGAAAGCGGCAAGCCGATGGATATATATGGCAGCAGCAATGAAAGCGATATGTTTTTTTTTATCACCATAAACAACATATTAGTATCGTTTAAAGCCTTTGTATTTGGTATACTGTTATCCTACGGCACATTTTATTTACTGCTTTACAACGGTATTATGTTGGGCAGTTTTTTATACTTTTTTTATGAGCGCAGCCTGCTCCTTACTGCATCATTATCCATTTGGATGCACGGGGTATTTGAAATAACCGCCATAGTAATTGCCGGCGCGGCGGGCTTGGTAATGGGCAACAGTATACTGTTTCCTAAAACATATTCGCGCGGTGCATCATTTGGCTTGGGCGCGCGCGAGGGGGCTAAAATAGTATTAGGCCTGGTGCCGTTTTTTATTGTTGCCGGTTTTACCGAAAGTTTTTTAACGCGCAAAGCACCTGAATATCCTGCACTGGCAATTAGTGTAATAAGTGTTACGGCCATTTTTGTGGTTTGGTATTTTATTATTTACCCTCGCGTATTAGCCACGCGCCTAACCAACCCAACTACCGTATAAATTGGAAGTAATTGTAAATAGCGATAAAATTGATTTTACCGAACGCCGCGGCTTTGGTAACGTTATAACTGATGCGCTGCGCTTTGTTAAGCACAATTTTTCGCCCCTATTGCAATCTATTATCCTTTCAACAGGTTTATTTGCATTTATTTCGCTAATGCTTATTGGCGTGGGTTATGCTGATAGTTTTGCCCCTGCCGCATTACGCTCGTTAGGTATTTGGGGTGGCAATTCTATTTGGAATTCGATAGGATTTAAGATAGCAGGTGTTGCCATGTTATTCCTATCATTTGCCATGCATAATGCTGCCATTAGCCAATTTATGATGCTGTATAAAGAACGTGGGCCCGGCAATTTTACCCCGGGCGATGTGGCAAAAAAAGCATGGGGCTCATTAATATCGTTTGGTATTACCCAGTTTTTATGCTACCTAATTATTGGTTTGGGTTTTGTTTTATGCTTTTTGCCTGCCTTGTTTGCCGTTACCATGCTATCGGCCGTGTGGCTAGTTATAGCCAACGAAAAAAAAACCGGATTTACCGCCATTATGCGTAGCTGGGAAATAGTAAAACAAGACTGGGGCACTGTGTTAGGGCTTGTTATAGTAATATCTATTTTGCAAGTTTATTTGCAAGGTATTATACAAATACCCTTTACTGTTTTAAATGAAATAATAGGCAGTTTAAGCCTTGAAGAACGCCGCATTGATTATGAAAATGGGCTAAACCGTTCGGATTTTACGTTAATGTCGGTGCTGAATATTGTAATGTATTTTATTGTACAGCTATGGTTTTATATGGTTTCATCTATATACAATGTAGCTATGGGTTTAAAGTATTTTGACCTGTTGGAGAAAAAAGAAGGTGTTAGCCTGGCGCGCCATATAGAATCTATTGGAGTGCCAACAAACAAAGCAGACGAAAACCTGGACTATTGAGAAAGGCCATTACATATTTAGTGTTTTGTACATGCTTGTTAGCGGTTGGCAGCGGCTACGCATTTGCACAAACGGATACTAATGTAACGCCTGCGCAAGATGTAACAGCAAGTGCTGATACTGCCCACAGCGATACACTGGAATATTTAAAGGCTGAACCCCGCGGCATTGATGAAGCTACCATTGACAAGTATAAAAAAGACGAAGATTACCGTTATGATTATACCCCACCACCTGAAAATTCCACATCGTTTTGGGATTGGCTTTTGAGTTTGTTTGAGTTTGACAGGCCATCGCCTAATGTAAACCCCGGTAGAATAATTGATATTATATCATACCTGGTAATTGCCTTTGCCGTTATTATGATTATATACATTATTGTAAGCGGTAATTTTACCGGTATTATACGCGGCTCGGCGAAAAAAACGGGGGTAGAATATACTGTTAACGATATTGATATTAATGCCATAGACTTTGATGCACTTATTGCCGAAGCGTTGGCACAAAAGGATTACCGCAAGGTGGTAAGGCTATATTACCTGCAAACCTTAAAGGCACTTAGCGATAAAAACCTGATAGAATTCCAACCCGACAAAACCAATGCCGATTACATGCGCGAGCTTAAAAAATCAGACTTAAAACCTGTTTTTGCAAGGCTTACTTATGTATATGAATATGTTTGGTATGGACAATTTGAAATAGACGAAAACAATTTTTCGGCAGCCAGTAAAGCGTTTAACGATTTTAAAACCACGTTGAAACGATGAACACAAAAGGACTGTTAAAATATGTTGTTTTGCTGGTTGTGGTGGGAATAGTGTATGCGCTTATTAAGTCGCAGGCACCTAAAGAAGTAGACTGGGGCCAAACCTTTGACAATAGGTATAAAACACCCTATGGCACCCGCGCATTGTTTGAAATGTTGCCAACGCTTTTTGACAATAAAACAATAAAAGTAGCCCGTAAGCCTGTTTATAACGTATTAAAAGACAGCTACACTACAGAATACCACTACGATGAAGATGACGAAATAGACGAAAGTACAACGCTGGATGAAGTAGAAGTTGACAATATTTCATTAGGCGACCCTGATAGCGCAGGCTATTATTCAGACTCGGCTTACGCACGTTACGATTCATTAAAAAAAGCACAAGCTCAAACAGATTCAACAGCAAGTATTATTACTAATGAGCCGGTTGTTTTATACAAGCCCGTTACTGATTATAAATGGCAAACACAAAAAGGGCCCAACCAAACATACATATTAATTGACGGAAATTTTAAACCTGAAGATAAGGACGAAGAAGAGCTTTTTAATTTTGTAGGCCGCGGCAACACTGTATTTATTGCTGCTGACGAATTTAAAAACAGTTTTGAATACCGCTTGGGTTTTGGCACATTAAAAAATCTGTTTCCCGGAAGTATCGATAGCAAAGTATCAAACGTAGTAAGGCTAACCGAAGGGCCTTATTGGGGCAAAGCTTACCCAATGGACGACCAGGGATTTTTCAGCTATTTCTCCTACTTAGACTCTACAAAATGTAAAGTATTGGGCACCAATAAAGATGGCGACCCTAACTTGATAAGCATGAAATTTGGCAAAGGTTTTTTCCTTATAAGCACCGTGCCTAAAGCCTTTACAAACTACCATGTGTTGCATGATAATAACAATGAGTATGCTGCCAGCGTATTATCATATCTGCCAAAAACGCAGCCCGTAATTTGGGATCAGTTTTACAAAGAAGGAAGCCAGTTAGGCAAGTCAGAAAACCCATTGCGGGTATTGCTGGAAAATGATTCGGCACGAATAGCACTCTACCTAATTTTAGTTTTATTTATTCTTTACATAGTATTTTTTGGCAAACGTACCCAGCGTATTATTCCGGTGTTAAAACCGTTTACCAACTCGTCGGTAGAGTTTACCCAAACCGTAGGCCGCTTATATTACCAAAAACGCGACCACCGGAATTTGGCTTTGAAGAAATTTTACTATTTGCTCGATTTTATTCGCCAGCATTATTTTATGGGCAGCAGCAAATTAGACCGACAATTTTCAGACAAATTAGCGGCTAAAACGGGCTACAACCCTAACAGTTTATGGATAATATTCTCTGCTGTTGAATCAATTAAAATGCGCGATACCATTAGCGAAGAGGAGTTAATTGTATTTAATAATAACATTGAAGACTTTTACAACCACATACATAGTTCAACAAAACGCAAACCTGAAATATTTAATTAAATGGAAGAAAACCTGAACCCTAACGGCGAAGAGAATATTACGCCAATAGATGGCTTAACGCCAAACAGCGATGCCAATGTGTTTGCAACACGGCTTGACCTTTCAGGCTTAAACAAAGCCGTAGAAGATATTAAAGAGCAGCTACGTAAAATTGTTGTTGGGCAAGATGTGATGATTGAATTGCTTATAACAGCCTTACTTGCCGATGGCCACGTATTGATTGAAGGCGTACCAGGCATTGCCAAAACCCTTACCGCAAAAATTGTAGCCAAAAGTATTTCGGTCGATTTTTCGCGTATACAATTTACGCCCGACTTAATGCCGTCAGACGTGTTGGGTACCTCGGTATTTAACATGAAGACGTCAGACTTTGAATTGCGAAAAGGGCCTATCTTTTCAAACATTGTGCTTATTGACGAGATAAACCGTGCCCCGGCAAAAACCCAAGCTGCCTTGTTTGAGGCTATGGAAGAACGCCAAATTACCATTGACGGCGAAACCCATAAACTGGCTGCACCATTTAGCGTACTAGCCACCCAAAACCCTATTGACCAAGAAGGTACTTACCGATTACCCGAAGCACAGCTAGACCGCTTTATATTTAAGATAGAGATAACTTATCCTACCCTTGAACAAGAGGTACAAATTATTACTGATTTTCATAACCGTAAAACACGCATTCCGCTTGATGAGATTGTGCCTGTTTTAAACGCCGGCGAAATTGCTAACTACCGCAGTATTGTTGCGCAGGTGGTGGTTGAAGAAAAACTAATACAATACATTGCCGAGATTGTAAATAATACACGTAATAATAGCTCGCTATACTTAGGCGCATCGCCCCGTGCATCGTTGGCAATTTTAAATACCTCTAAGGCGTATGCTGCTATTAATGGCCGCGATTTTGTTACGCCCGAGGATATTAAGTTTGTTGCCACGCCGGTATTACGCCACCGTATTATGCTAACACCTGAGCGCGAAATGGAAGGATTAACTGCTGCTGATATTATTAAACAAATTATAGAACGCGTTGAAATCCCTCGCTAAAAATATATCTCGTTTTTTTAGTTCGCTGTACCTAGGCAATTTGTTTTTTGTTGTAGGTACCGGCTTTGTATTTACCTTTTTTGTGGGGTTCTTTTTTAGCTTTATATTTAATTTTGCAGTTATAGCCTTGCTGCTGTTTGTGTTGCTGGTATTGGCAGATATTGTTTTGTTATACGCTAAGCATGATGCTATTTATGCCAAACGCAGCCTAACCGACAAATTATCAAACGGTGATGAAAACCCTATCTCCATTACCATTGAAACCCGCTACGCTTTTAAAACTTACCTAAAAGTAATTGATGAGTTGCCTGTGCAATTGCAAGACCGCAGTAGCTTTTTTAGCGTTGACCTTGCACCCGGCGGCGTTAAAACAATTAATTATAGCATACGCCCAACTAAGCGCGGGCAATATGGTTTTGGCAATATAAATATATTTGTAAAATCGCCTATACGCCTTATTAGCCGCCGTTTTATTATTGACGAGGCGTATGATATATCGGTATACCCATCGTTTATCCAAATGCGCAAGTACGAGTTGCTTGCCATATCAAACCGCCTTACTGAAGCGGGTATAAAAAAAATACGCCGTATTGGCAACGCCAGCGAATTTGACCAGATAAAAGACTATGTACAGGGCGATGATTACCGCACCGTAAACTGGAAAGCCACTGCCCGCCGTGGCCGTTTAATGGTTAACCAGTATCAGGACGAACGTTCGCAACAGGTATACTCTGTTATAGATATTGGGCGTATAATGAAGATGCCTTTTGAGGGGCTGAGTTTATTGGATTATGCTATTAATACATCGTTGGTAATATCAAACATAGCACTTTATAAGCAAGACAAAGCGGGCATCATTACCTTCTCAAACAGGGTATCAAAAATACTGCCGGCTGAGCGTAGGGGCGGCCAGCTGAATAAAATATTGGAGTTGCTTTACAACCAAAAAACCAACTATGCCGAAACCAGTTTTGATGCGCTATATGGCAACCTTCGCCGCTATGTAAACCAACGCAGTTTGGTACTGTTATATACCAATTTTGAAAGTGTATCATCGCTGGAAAGGCAACTGCCCTACCTACGCCGTATTGCCGACAGCCATTTGCTTTGCGTAATATTTTTTGAGAATACAGAACTTAAAGAATTAACCGAAAAACACCCCAAAGACACGGAAGAAATTTACATTAAAACAATAGCTGAAAAATTTGCTTACGAAAAGCGTTTAATAGTAAAAGAGCTGGAAAAAAACGGCATCCATTCCATACTTACCGCGCCGCAAAACCTATCGGTAAACACAATCAACAAGTACCTTGAATTTAAATCGAGGGGTTTGATTTAAAGCTACCTTGCCAGGCACTTCACAAAATCAAATGAAAAAGCAATTATATCTATTTTTAATTTTTATACTGTGCTTTACAGCAATCTGTTCTTCACAGGTTAATAGTTATATCAGAACGTATGGCAGCAATTTAAGGCAGGAAGGCGCATCATTTATACAAATGGGCGATGGAGGTTTTACTCTATTAGGGAGAACAAATTCGTCCGGCGCCGGTGTGGATGATGTGTTGTTGATTAGGTTGGATGCATTGGGTAACATTGTTTTTTCAAAAACATATGGCAATACAGGCAATGATGAGGGCACATGTATTAAACGGACTAATGACGGGGGATATATTATTTTAGGCCGCAGGGCATTAACAACTAACAGCAATATTTATTCAAGCCTGCTAATTAAAACAGATAGTCTAGGTAATTTAGAATGGTCAAAGGTATACAGTTTAACAGCATCTCAAACCCCAATAAATGTAATTGAAACAAATGATAATGGATTTGTTTTTGTGGGCCGTTATACCGGCAGTAACGAAGAAGGATTTATTGTAAAAACCGATGTGCAGGGAAATATTTTGTGGCAAAAAGCATTTAGTGGCAGTGGTTATGATATGTTATGGGATGTATGTTTGACCAATGACGGAGGATATGTCGTTTCAGGGGTTTCAGGGACATATGCTGTGGCAGGCGGGGCTGATTTTATTGTTGTTAAATTTGATAGTTTAGGTAATATTGTATGGTCTAGAGTTGCCGGCAATGCTAATTTTAACTCATTGTATAGTGGAATACCAACATCAGATGGAGGTTTTCTTTTTTCAGGATATTCTATTGCATCAGACAGAGAGGTACACTTACTAAAACTCAGCAGCACTGGCGTTGTATTATGGGCAACAACTTACACATCAACTTTTGATGAAATAAGCCCAGCGGTAAAAGAAGTGCCCGGGGGGTACTTAATGTATACATGGGCATATGCAAACAATAATTTTGGCGTGGCCGATATTGGATTAATAAGGACGGATACGCTTGGTAATTTGCTTTATAGTCGAAAATTTGGTTCGACCGGTGGTGATGGGGGTATAATAAATACCAATACACTTCAGTTTCTATCAGATAGTACTTATGGTGCAATAGGTTATACCCAATCATTTGGTTACGGAGCTAATGGTTCAAATGTATTTTTTATAAAAACCGATACGCAAGGGTTGGTGCCCGGGGGGTGCCCATCTGCAGTATACACGCTCACAAAGTCTAATATGCCACTAACAGTGGGTACTACTGTTAATTTTGTGTCTGGTGCATTTACTACTCCTGCCTATACAGTACTGGCAAACAATGCGGTTTTATGCAGTACAAACCCTTGCCAGCAAAACAATCCGTTTGATATATATTTAGGGCCCGACATTGATACGTGTGCAACATCTGTTACCATTAACGCAGGCAATAGCGGTAGTTCTTTTTTATGGAATACCGGCGATCAAACTCAATCCTTAACTGTCGATTCTTCAGGCCTATACGTGGTTAGTATTCAAAACACTTGCGGAACAGCAGTAGACTCTATTATGGTAGACCTTACAGCGGGTGCAATAAACATAAATTTAGGGGCTGATATTGATACCTGCAGTGGCTCACTTATTACATTAAACGCCGGCAACCCCGGCAATACTTATTTGTGGAACACAGGCGATACAACTCAAGTAATTAATCCAACATCTAATGGAATTTATTTTGTTGATGTAACAGGCGTATGCGGAACAGACCGTGATACTGTAGCCTTAAATTTTGCTCCTATACAGCCCTTCAACATTAATTTGGGCAACGATACTTTAATCTGCCCTGGGGCAAGTATTCAATTAAACGCCGGAATTAACGGTCTTACTTATAATTGGAATACAAATCAAACTACACAAACTATAAACGTAGCTAACCCGGGTATATACTGGCTTAGGGCAAACAACGATTGTTATATAGATATTGACACGTTAATTATTGGTATTAATGTGGCGCAACCTGTTAGTGTAAATTTAGGTATTGATATAGATTCGTGTACAATAAACTGGCCACTTACACTGGATGCCGGCAATGCCAATAATAGCTACCAATGGAATACCGGAGCTGTTACACAAACTATACAGGTTAATGCCCCTGATACATTTTATGTTGAAGTATATAATAGCTGTTACAATGATATTGATACTATTGTAATAAGCCTAAACCCTACCCTGCCTGTAAGTGTAAATTTAGGTAACGACATTGATACTTGTATTGTATCTCAGGTTGACCTATCTACTCTATTAACAGGCACAGGAAATTTGCTTTGGAGTACAGGCGATACAACCGATAATATTACTATAACTCAAGCCGGTGTGTACTTTGCAACTTATACTAATCAATGTTATTCAGATACTGATTCTATTACAGTAACATTTAACCCTTCCAGTCCATTTGCTTTGGTAGGCGACACTTTGATTTGCCCACAGGAAATTACATCCCTTCAACCCAACATAAATGGCAATAACTATTTATGGAATGATGGAAGTACTGACCCTACTCTGCAAGTGTCGGCACCTGGCACATATTGGTTACAGCTTACTAACCAAGACGGGTGCTTATCATTTGATACAGTTAGTGTACAACAAAACACTTTACCCTTAGTAGTATTGGGCAACGATACTTCTGTATGCGCGTCATCGTTTACAATACAAGCTCTAGCTTATTCTGATAATATTGAGTGGTACAATGGTGATACGATCGCTAATGTAATTATTACCCAAAGTGGTTTTTATTGGTTAACTGCTACTAGTGAATGTGGTAGTATAACAGATAGTATCTATGTACAATTTATTCCTTCGCTTGATTCTGTTTTAGCATATTTGCCCAATGTATTTACTCCAAATAATGACAATTTTAATGAGACATTTGGCTTAGGTAGTTTTGGTTTAAATTCAATTGAAGGAACAATGTATGTATATAACCGATGGGGGCGGTTGGTCTATAAAACATCGGACTTGGTTTGGGGCTGGAATGGAGAAAATCATACCGAAGGGGTATATTACTACATATTAGAATACGATGATTGCAATGGTAAAAATGCTAAAAAAAGCGGCACAATAACCCTTATTCGCAATCAATAAACTCCCTAAACAAGCAAGCTAATATGATACTGCGTTAATGGGAGTATTGGCTCTTTTACAATTACCCCTACCGTTACGTTATACTTAGCAGCTACACGCTTTAATATATCGCTGTGATAAAACGCTACTGAGCCTACAAAACCAACGGGAAACTCAGTATGATTCTTGTACCGGCAAATATGGTTGGTAAAAAAATCGTCGAATGCTTTTTCTAAAATAGCTACAATATAGGGGTGGTCTAAATTGCGCGTAGCAAAGGTAGTAAACTGCGCCAAAAATCGGTTTGGCAAGGGTTTAGAATATACCGCAGCAAAAATATCGTCTTTAGTAAAGTTATAGGTTTGATAGAATTTTTCGCTTAACTCAGCGGGCAGGGTTTTGTAAATAAACTCGCGCACAATCATACGGCCTATGTATGCGCCGCTCCCTTCATCGCCCAAAATAAAACCCAATGCAGGTATATTTTCTACCACATCATTGCCGTCGTAATAACAGGTGTTTGAACCTGTGCCTAATATTGCAGCAAAGCCGGGTTTATTGCCACACAATGCGCGTGCCGCGGCCAGCATATCATGGTCAACCATTATGTCACTTTGCTTAAAAACATGTTTTAATGCATTAGCAACAACCGCCTTGCGCTCATCGCTTGAACAGGATGCACCATAAAAGTAAACATTGCTAATTTTTTCTGCGGGAACTTTAGCTATAAAATCGCGTTCTAACTCTGCAACAATGGCATTGGTATCCATAAACAAGGGATTAAAACCCATTGTTTCAAAATGCGAAATTGAGCCATCATCAGCTACCAAATTCCAATGTGCTTTGGTCGAACCGCTATCAGCTACCAGTATCAATTTATAGGATTTTTGAATTGTTAGGCTGCTAATGTAGCAGCAAAGTGTACGTTTAGATTACAACTGTGCTTTTAATTATTAACACACAAATTTTGCAATTTGGCTTTAACGGATTCTTCCAACTGCAGGGCGCGAGGCAGTAACACTTCATCTTCTAAGCGTCCGTGAAGTGCAAGGTCGTTTTCAAACTGCTTCAGCTCATCCAATATCATAGCAACCTGTGCACGGTGGTGGTTTACCTCCGAATAGTTGCGTATGCGCTTACCTAGCTCATGTAACTCACTGTCGGCATGGTCATGGTCGGTGGTAAACTGCGCCAGCGAATAATCTTCCAATAAGGTATGCAGCGGGTTCGGGTTTTTCACATTCTCAGCCGCGTTAATCAGCTTTAAAATGTAAGGAAACAAGGCCCTTTCTTCGCTATAAATATGATGGATTAAGTTCTTACGGTACTCAATAAAAAAATCCTTCAACTTAAACAACATCAACTCCGAATTGCCGTAGTTGGTAATTAGTGCATCAATCAGCTTTTCTAACTTGGGCAGCTTATTGTTTAGGTAATAAAGGTGGGTTTTAATCAGGTATTCAATCAGGTTGCGCACCGGAAACTGTTGCAACTCATCAGCCGGAAAATAATCGTTGCCACAGTCAAACGCATTGTAAATAGCTATTACAAAGCGGCTATCTACATTCGATTTGCTGCAAGCCTCGGTTAGCGGCAACTTATAATTTTCAAACGATATACCAAAACGGTCTATCACCGACGCCAAATTTGGGTCAGCTTGTATAAGTTCCATCAATGGTTTACCTGTTTGCGGCATAGTTCAAATTTACAATTTTTTCGGAAATAGAAAAACTGACTTTAGTCAGATAAAAAAGCCGCAGGTTTCCCCACGGCTTGTATTGTTATTTCTGTTAAACAGAATGCTTAGTTTGATTCCAATAACTCTTTAATTTTCGGAAGTTCTTCTTTAGAAACTGTACCCGTCCAAAGTTTTGGAGAGCCACCGCCTTTTAACGAGCCCAACTGGCCTTTTATAACCTCAAATTTCTCTTTTAAGTTAACATCGCCGCTAGTTGCACCACTAATAGACACAATGTCGCTATTGGCATTTGCAGCTACCAAAGCCGTTGTGTTTGGCTTGGCATTTACAATCATAGAAGACAGTTCTTTGTAGAATTTATTCAACGATTCTTCTACAATATTGAATGAAATAAAAGCATTGGAAGAGTTAACTAAATTGCTAACTATTGATTGCATCTTTTCCTTCCTAAAACCTTCTATTTGCTTCTCTAATGCAGCTTTTTCTGCAACTAAACCTTCAACAGCCTTTAAAGTATCGTTAGGGTTTTTAAGTAGTTCGCGCACTTGTTTAAACTGGCCCAAATGTTCGTTAATAAACTCTTCGGCCTTATCGGCAGTAATAGCCTCAATACGGCGTACACCAGCAGCTACCGCGCTCTCCGAAATTATTTTAAACAAGCCAATTTGGCCCGTAGCGTTAACGTGTGTACCTCCGCAAAGCTCAACAGAGTATTTAGGGTCAAAGGTTACAACACGTACCTCATCACCGTACTTCTCGCCAAATAAGGCCATAGCGCCCAGTTTCTTAGCCTCTTCAATAGGCAATACCTGCGTGTTGCGGGTTATATTCTCGCGGATCTTACCATTTACTATTTTCTCAATTTCGGCAATTTGCTCATCCGTTACTTTAGCAAAATGCGAAAAGTCGAAACGTAAATTATCGGCATTTACTAACGAGCCTTTTTGCTCTACGTGCGTGCCCAAAACCTGGCGCAGTGCGGCATGCATTAAGTGCGTAGCCGAGTGGTTATTCTCTGTAAGGTTACGTTTATCTTTAAAAACTTCGGCCTTAAAAGTAGCGGCTAAATCAGCGGGCAACTTATCGGCAAAGTGTATAATCAGGTTGTTTTCCTTTTTAGTGTCAATAATGTTGATACGCTCGCTAGTATTAAACAACACACCTTTATCGCCCACCTGCCCGCCGCCTTCGGCGTAGAATGGGGTTAAATCAAACACCAGTTGAAATTGCTCTTTGCCTTTGGCTGTAACCCTGCGGTATTTTACAATGCGCACGTTTACTTCCAGCGTATCGTAGCCAATAAACTCTTCTACATCGTCGTTCAACAATACCGTCCAGTCCTCCGTATCAATAGCTGTTGCCGCACGCGAGCGGTTTTTCTGCTCATCAAGGCAACGATTAAATTCTTCCATATCAACCTGCAGGTTTTTCTCGCGGGCCAATAGTTGGGTTAAGTCTATAG
>JANOCJ010000273.1:0-4922 GCA_031412115.1 Flavobacteriales bacterium | reverse complement strand
GCATCGGCCAGTATTTTGGGTTTTACCGGGCAGATAGAAGGTACCATAAACCAGCGCTTTACCTATATGATTGGCGCACGCCAGCGTACCACCCAATACCTGCTTAATAGCCTTGATACGAAAGGAAATTACCGCCCATCGTTTAGCGATGTGCAAGGCCAGTTTACCTACGACTTTACCGAGAAGCTGCAACTGCAAATACTGGGTAACTATGCCCAAAACGTATACCGGGTAGTGCCTGAAAACCGTGAGACCAGCTTTGGCACACTTAACGAGGCGCTTAAACTGCGCGTGTATTTTGAGGGCCAAGAGCAAAATCGTTTTGACACCTATATGGGCGCAGCCAGCCTTATTTGGCAGGCCCGCAACAACTGGTTGCAGAAGTTTATTTTCTCGGCCTTTAAATCGGTAGAGCAGGAGAATAGCGATGTGCTGGGTCAATACTATTTGAATGAATTGGAAACTGATTTTGGTTCTGATGATTTTGGGCAGCTATCAGCCTTAGTAGGTGTGGGTTCGTTTTTAACGCATAACCGCAACGTGCTAACATCAAACGTAGTAAACGTTGAGCATAAATCGTACTTAAACGTAGGCAACCACAAGTTTGTATACGGCATTAAATTTCAGCACGAGGAGTTTAACGATAAGCTAAGCGAATGGCGCTATGTAGACTCTTCCGACTATGCTGTACCATCGGGCCCCGATAATATTATTAAGCTGCAAGATGTTATTAAAACCAACATCAGCCTATCATCAAACAGGGTAATGGGTTATGTGCAATATGCCTATAAAGACACCCTAAACAAAGATGATTCGACCAAGCGCCACCACGTTTGGTCACTTACGGGCGGTGTACGCGCCAACTATTGGAGTGTAAATAAAGAAACCGTTATAAGCCCTCGTGTGCAATTGGCCTTTATCCCCGATTGGGAATCGGACACTATTATCCGCACCAATAAAAAAGGCAAGCTTGATACCATTGTACACCAAAAGCAATGGATGTTCCGTTTGCAGGGAGGCTACTACTACCAGCCACCGTTTTACCGCGAGTTGCGCGACTTAAATGGTAACCTTAATACCAACATACAGGCACAAAAATCCATTCATGCCATTGTTGGTTTCGACCATTATTTTAAAGCCTGGAAACGCGATTTTAAAATGGTGGTAGAGGGGTATTACAAATATTTAGATAACCTTATTCCGTACGAAATTGATAACGTGCGTATACGTTACTACGCCCAAAATTTATCAAGTGGCTATGCCACAGGTATTGATATGCGTATAAACGGTGAGTTTGTAAAAGGTGTAGAGTCGTGGATGAGCTTATCAGTAATGAGTACCAAAGAGAACCTAAAGAATGATGTATACTACGATAATTACAATGCCGAAGGCAAACTGATTATTCCCGGTTTTACTGCCGACCAAACGGTGGTGAAAAGCGTAAAGCACGAGCCCGGTTTAATTCCGCGCCCCATGGACCAACGGGTTACATTCAGCATCTTCTTTCAAGACCATTTGCCGCGATATCCGACATTTAAAATGAGCCTTACGCTTACCTTTGGCACCGGTTTTCCCTTTGGCCCGCCCGATTTGAACAAGTATAAAGATACCTTGCGTATGCCTTTTTACCGTAGGGTTGATATTGGTTTTTCTAAAGATATTATTACTGAAGACACCAAGTTTAAAAACCCCAAAGGCTTTTTTGCCCACTTTAAAACCATGTTCATCAGGCTGGAAATTTTCAACCTGCTGGGTGTAAACAATACTGTGTCGTACCTATGGGTAAAAGACTTTAGCGGCCGCCAATACGCCATACCTAACTACCTTACCAACCGCCTGATTAATGTGCGGCTGTATGCTAAGTTTTAGTTTACATGCAAAACATATACTGCATAAGTGGTTTGGGTGTTGACGAGCGGTTGTTTCGTAAAATAGAAGTACCCGGTTTTCAATTAGTGCACCTGCCCTGGGTGGTGTATGATAAACACGATACCATAAAAACTTATGCCGCTAAAATGATGGCAGGAATTAGCGATGAAAACCCCATTATTATGGGCGTATCATTCGGAGGGATGATTGCTACAGAGATTGCTGAAATGGTAAATGCAAAGCACGTTATCCTGTTATCATCTTCTAAAACAAAAAATGAACTACCCTTGCTGTACCGTATAGTTGGCAAAAGCGGTTTGCTTCACATAGCCCCAATATGGCTGGTAAAGCGGGTGTTTTTTATTCTCTATTTTGTGTTTGGAATAAAAACCAAAGAAGATAAAAAACTACTGCGGAGTATCCTTAAAGACACTTCAAACTCCTTTGTGCGTTGGTCTACCATTGCGCTTACGCATTGGGAAAGAACAAGCTACCCCAATAGTATAACCCACATACACGGTACCTCCGATAAAATACTATACCCATTTTGTGTAAAGCCCGATTACTGGATTAAAAACGGTGGGCATTTAATTATCCTACAAAACTATCAGGATGTAAACAACATACTGGATGGGATACTGAATAAGCCAATCGGCTAATACATCTTCACCAACTCCAGCTTGGTTTTTTCCTTCTTATCATCAATAAAAATTGTAACAACGCCGCTTACTTTTTTAACCGGCATACGCTCTGTTACTTTGCCATTGCGTATAACTTCTACCGTTTGCTTTTTGGGGTTAAAGTTCCAGCGTTCGTGGTAATAGTTCTTGGTTAGTTCATTACCCATATACCCGCTAGTGTTTGTAGCATAGGTTGTACTGTCATCCTGAAAATAAATGATAGTTAAAAGTGCCTTTTGAATATCTTTATAAAACAGGGCAATGGCAAGGGTGCTATCTTCTCTACTAGCATATAAAGCCACCTGCTTGCCAATTTCTATCAGCACATTTTTGTCTGATTTTTCGGGATTCGATTTATCGTAGAACAACGTATCATTTAGGTATAATTTTGAGACTTCATATGTACCAATAATATCGGCACGAGTTAGGTTTTGCGCATTGGTGGCAAAGCCTATGGCAAGAAATAATACTAGTAAAAGGTTTTTCATTTCAGTGAATTTACCTCACCGCTACAATAACCATGCTATACAAAGCCTAAGCTGCTAAAAGGCTTGCCTATTATGGCATTAGCATCGGCCCCCAGCCAGCCGTTTAGTATGGTAGCATATACCTGCCTAAAATCTACCGTATATTTTATGTCGCCTTCGGCATCCAAATCGGTAAGGTTGGGGGCTGCGTTTAAAAAGCCTTTCTTTTTAAGCTTGCCGCCCATAATGTATACGTTGCTGGCAGTGCCATGGTCGGTGCCTTTGCTGCCATTCTCCTTAGCGCGGCGGCCAAATTCAGAGAAGGTCATAACCATTACATCGTCCAACCTATTAGCCTTGCGTAGGTCATCCGTAAAGGCTTTTATACTTTCAGAATACTGCTTCAGCAAATTATTATGGAAGAATTTTTGACCCGCATGGGTATCAAACCCGCTGATTGATATGTAGTATACGGCGGCAGGAGCTTCGGCTTTAACCAAATCGGCCACCACCTTTAATTTTTTTGCCAGCGCATGTTGCGGGTATACAGCAAATGAGTTGTAGCCCTTTGTTTTATCGTGTATTATTTGGGCCGATTGGCTGGCACTAACAAAAGTTTTTTGCAAATATTCAACCGGCGTATCATCATGTTCCGGGGTAGGGGTAGCCTCTGCAAGCCTTTTTAAATAGGCGTTGTTGGCTATGTTGTAAAATTTTTTGTAGTCGGCAAAAGCAATGCCTTTTAGCTTTTCGCCCTTCATGGTAAGGCTTAGTGCTTCGTCAATTTCCAGCGCATCATACGCATGGCCTTTGCCCGCAGTACATTGCGAATCTAACCAACGGCCTACCCAGCCGCTTTGTAGATATTGGTCTTCGTCTGATGCGCTTTGCCAAATATCCATTGAGCGAAAATGCGAGCGGTTGGGGTTGGGATAGCCCACGTTATTTATAATGCACAATTCGCCATTGTCCCACAAATCGGCAATGCCTTCCATAGCTGGGTGTAGGCCAAGGTCAGACGTTAATCCAATCACTTCATCTTTAGCGTACGATAGGGTAGGCCGTAGCTTGTAATATTCGTCATTACTAAATGGAATGACGGTGTTTAGCCCATCATTACCGCCCGATAGCTGTATAACTACCAATACCTTACCCTGCCCGGCAGCTAAAAAATTAGCAGTGCCTTTTAAAAATTGTGGCACCATAAGCGATGCTGATGCCAGCGAGGTTACTTTTAAAAAGTGGCGGCGACTATGGTTGATATGCATGATACTAATTATGAGTTATTAATTATGAGTTATGAGAATTGATTTTTCATTTTTCGTTTCTCATTTTTCATTAAATAAGTTGGTATTGCGGCATGGCCATAATATGTATAGTTTGGCTTTGCACTTGTTTTAGCTTGCTGCTTTTGTCGGTAAATTCCAGCAGGGCTTTGCGTTCTTCCGGGTTAATATCGCGTTGCAAAAAGCTTTCCAGCAAAAGGTTGCTCAGCTTGTCGGCATCGGTCTCGGTATAGCCTGCGGCTAGTTTATCCCAATCGGCATTGCTGATGAATTTATTTTTGCGGCTTTCTTTCTCCATTTTTTTATCCAACACCATATCTTCATATTCTTCCTTGCCGCGCTCATCGCTTTCCATATAGCCAAACATAACCAGCGGCAACCGCATACGCATTAGTAGCGATGAGCTGTCTATCCAGGCTTTGCCGCCTTTCCAGCCCGCTACATTAGGTGGGTCAAACAGTTTTTGGCCCAATAAATTTTGGGTGATGATTGGCATTTTTTCATCTACCGGTTTTAAATGCAACACACGGTAATATCGCACCAGTAGCTCTACCGGCGATGCTATTTTATTGCCCACCTCATCATCAGCATAAAACCAATCGGCAGTAAAAATGGTGCGC
>JANOCJ010000272.1:0-28313 GCA_031412115.1 Flavobacteriales bacterium | reverse complement strand
TCGAGGAAGGCGTGCCCGTGCTGCAGCCTTATCTATCATACCCACTACAACGGGTGCAGCTAAGGCATTAACCAAAATATTTCCGCATTTAGAGGGTAAAGTTGGGGGCTTTGGCATACGTGTTCCGGTGCCCGATGGCTCGTTGACGGATGTTACAGCCATACTTAAAGCCGATGCTACTGAATCTGCTATCAATCAGGCCTTTAAAAGCGCCGCCGATGGCCAGCTAAAAGGCATTGTAGAGTATACCAACCTGCCTTTGGTATCTATTGATATTGTTGGCAACCCACACTCTATGATATTTGATTCGGAGCTAACATCAGTAAAAGGCAAAATGGTAAAAATTATAGGTTGGTATGATAATGAAATGGGCTACTCTAACCGCCTAGCCGATTTAATAAGCCTTTGGCAAAGCCGTTTTCCACTATAGTTGATTAGTAGGAATAAAACTCTCCCTTTATAAAGCCCGCCCGGATGAATGGATTCATCCATTCGGACGGGGGAGTACCTCACGCAGTGAGGGTGAGGATTTCTATGTAAGAAATACATACTTTTTTGCACAAGGCAGGGTTAATATTTAGCCCTGCCTTTTTTCTGCGCGCTTATTTTCTGTAGTATTTTAACTGCCCTTGACAAGCCTATTTTATATAGGTAATTTAATAAGGCAAACAAAAATACATGCATTTAACCAACCATATCAAATCAGCACAATGGCTTTTACAACGCCTGTTTAAAGGGGCAGCGGTTGCCAATGCATCTGTTTACACTATGGCAAGGTTAAATACTATTAACAGCGGTAAAAACGGCATACGCGTAAAATGATAGCAAGGGCAACAAAGTCAATACTTAAAAACTGTACCTGTGTAAGGTATGGTGGCTTTTTGTTGCTTACCCTGCTGTGTTTGCTAAAACCGGCTACCACCCACGCGCAGGATATTGATTATACCTTTCACGCTAAATACCTTTACCATTTTACTAAGTATATAGACTGGCCCGCTAATAAAAAAAGTGGCGACTTTGTAATTGCAATCGTAGGCCAATCGCCGGCCAACAAAGCCATAAAAGAATTTTTTACTGGCAAAAAAGTGGGCAGCCAAACGGTAGTAGTAAAAGAATTTGCCCCCGGGGCCGATTTTAGCGGCGTACACATTATTTACCTGGCTTCGGGCAGTGTTAGCCAGCTATCGAGTTTGGTGGGCAAGGCGCAAGGGGCAAAGGCACTGTTGGTATGCGAAAAAGCCGGTACTGCCCGCAAAGGCGCCGATATTAGTTTTTTTATTGATGATGAAAAACTAAAGTTTGAATTACGTAAATCAATAATAGAAAGTAAAGGATTAAAAATTGCCGGCGACTTGCTTAGGTTGGCGATAGTAATTTAAACAAGAACCGTTATAAAAAATTATGGAAAAGCGATTAATGGTTTTTATGGTGTGGTTGGCAACAACGGTGGCAATAGCCCAACCGGTGCCAGACACTACAGCCCAAAGGGAAGATGACATCGTCTCTTTAGAAGATTTGATGAAAGCCAAAGTTACCGTTGCATCTAAAAGCGAACAAACCCTGCGCGAAACACCTGGTGTGGTTACCATTATCACATCTAAAGAAATACGTAACATGGGTGCGAGAGATTTGATTGATGTGCTGCGCATGGTGCCCGGCCTTGATTTTGCACACGATATTGATGGTGTTGTTGGTATGGGCGTTCGGGGCAATTGGGCACAAGAGGCTAAAGTAATGGTAATGGTTGATGGGGTTGATATGACAGAAAATGCCTATGGCTCGCAACAGTTTTCATCGCATTATCCGGTAGATATTATTGACCGTATTGAAATTATCCGTGGCCCGGGTTCTGCCATTTATGGTGGCAACGCATCGTTAGCGGTTATAAATATAATTACTAAAGATGCCGCTAAAACCAATGGTTTTGGCATATCAACCTACTACGGGCAACTACAAAATACTTTTGGCAGGGCCAATGTTACTGCCAATATTGGCAAAGAGTTTAACAATGGCTTAGCCGTTGTAGCATCGGTTGTATATGGCAAAGCCAACATGAGCGACCGAACAGCGTACCTACCCAATATAGGGGCTGTAAACTATGCTGATAGTTCGCGCATTGGACAATTGATGACAAACCTGGGCATTAAATACAAAGGGCTAAACGTGCGCTATATATTTGATAATTACACATTGCAATCGCCTTTAATTAATAATACCTACCTGTTCCAATCGCACTTAGGTAGTATTAGTTATGATATAAAATTGGGCAACAAAGTTGTTCTTACACCAAAATTTGGTTTTAAAAACCAGTTGCCGTGGTTTTATAAAAATACCCGCGATACTGCTGCTTATAATACCAATGTTAGAACCAGCCGCTATACAGGCAGCGCTATTTTAAACTATAAGCCTGTAGATAAACTTGAAATTATTTTTGGTGCTGAATATTTTCATGATAGGGGAGTTATATACTCAAAACAGTCAGATGTTGTATTTAATGGCAACCGCAACCATGTAAACTATTTTAACCTAGCGGGCTATGTGCAGGCGCAATGGTTTTCAAAATGGGTAAACATAACCGGCGGCATACGGGTTGATAAGCATAACCGCTTTGGCACTGTGGCTGTACCGCGTTTGGTGCTAACCAAGGTGTTTAAAAAGTTTCACGCTAAGCTAATGTATAGCCGTGCATTTAGGACCCCAATGATTTTTAATATGGATTTAAATAAAAATATTAATCCTGAAAAAACAGAAGTTTTTGAAGCTGAACTTGGCTACCGCATAAGCAATAGTATGATTATTACTACTAATTTGTTTTACAACAACATATTGTCGCCTATTATATACACCTCTGTAAACGACGTTGAAAGCTATATTAATGGCAGCAGCTTAGGCTCGTATGGTATTGAAAGCGAATTTAGAATAAACCAAAACTGGGGGTATATAACCGCCAATTATTCGTATTACCATTCATTACATGAAGATACAAATGCCTACAGGGTTGAAGGCAATAAAAATATTACCCTGGCATTTCCGGCACATAAAATTTCTTTAAACAGCAATTTTAAATTAGGCAAAAAAATATCATTAAATATGGCCAGTGTATTTTATAGCCAACGCTACGGCTATAATAGCGAGGGAGTGTTATTGCAATACAAACCTACTGTTTTACTATCAACATTTTTGCAATACGAAAATATTGTAAAAGGCCTATCGGCAGGGGTAGGGGTATATGATATATTAGGTCAAAACTACCAGTTTGTGCAGGCATACAAATCGTTTTACGATGCTGTGCCCGGACCCGGCAGGGAGGTTGTAATGCGTTTACGCTATAAATTTTCTTTTAACTAAAAATATTATTTGCTATGAAAAAGCAAAGCTCATTACGCATTAGTACACGCATATTTTTAACCTATTTTGGGTTAATTTTTATGTTTGCTTTTGTAGCTGTATTTTGTTACCAAACAATGACCAGTAACCGCGATACATCTAAATACGTGTCGCACGTGGTTGACCCATCGCTAAAGGCTATGGACGATTTGGAACTGATGATTGTAGAATCGAAAATGCTAACCACCAACTGGGTGTTTTTACGGTCGGACGAGGCCGATAAACAAGCATTAAAAAAGTTGCATAATATTAGGTACCCTGCTTTAAAAAGCCAGATAGATAGCCTAACTTTTAAATGGGAAAACAGGGTAGCTGCCGATAGCTTAAATATTGTATTAATAAACTTTGAGGCGTTAATACGCACACAAAAACAAATAACATTTAAGCTGGTTGATTTTGAAGACTATGACGACCCATCATTAAAATTTGATGCCGAAAGTACATTAGAGGATAAGATTTTACCCCAAACCAATAGTATTATAAATAAACTACACACTGTAAAAGACATAAAAAAGAAGCGAAAAATTTTGCTTGAAAATAAGGTGGCTGAATCTACTGTAAATCTGCGCAATTTTGTTTCGGTCATCCTTGTCATATTTATTATCATGTGTATTATCATGTCTATATACATGACTAATATTATTACCAAACCTATATTGCGCATACGCAGCGCCATAAACACACTGGGCGTTGGTAAGCTTGAAGAGATTGAAACCATTGGGCGTAACGATGAGATTAGCGAAATGATAACATCGGTAAACACGCTGGTTAAAAATTTAAAGCAAACATCAGAGTTTGCCAATAGTATTGGGGTAGGTAACTTTAAAATAGAGCATACCCCCCTTAGCGATGATGATGAGCTGGGCAAAGCCCTTATTAATATGAAAACCAACTTAGCCAAGTTTAGTGCCGAAGAGCGCGACCGCAACTGGCTAAACCAAGGTATAAATGAAGTTGGCGAACTTTTGCGCAAAGACCACGACAACCCCTTTCAGCTTTCAACCAAAGTGTTGGGCTATGTGGTAAACTATGTAAATGCTTTGCAAGGCGCGGCCTACCGTGTGCAACATTTTGGTGCCGATAAAATTATTGAACTGATGGCCACCAATGGTTTCTCATTCAGCCAAAAAGCAAAGGAAAATGTATACCCCGGCCAGGGCTTTATTGGCCAATGTGTGGTTGATAAAAAAACACGCATAATTGCCGCAACCGAAGCTTTAGAACCTATTTATATGGGTACCAACGCTATAACCCCTAAGCAAATTTTAGTGCTACCCATGGTTATTGATGAGGATGTAAAAGCTATATTTGAACTTTCGACCTTTGAACCTTTTAGCCCACTTGCCATGGAATTTTTTAGTAGAGTAGGTAATATGATGGCCGCTACTATTGATTTGATAGAGCGTAAACATACTACTGAAAGCCTGCTACTGGAAGCCCAAAAGCTTAATACCGAACTTAGCCTTAAAGAAGAAGCCTTGCTTGCTGCCAACCAAAAAATGGAAGAAAAAGCCCATATGCTGGAAGAGCAAAATGAGGCCATCCGCACTAAAAACGAATCGTTGGAAATTGCCCGCGAAGCCATACGGGTAAAAGCTGACGAGCTAGAAAGGGCCAACTTATACAAATCAGAATTTTTGGCCAATATGAGCCATGAACTGCGCACACCATTAAATAGTATTCTTATATTATCAAACCTGCTGGTTGAAAATAAGCCGGCTAACCTAAACGATAAACAAGTAGAATACTCTAAAGTAATTCAAAAATCGGGTAGCGATTTGCTAATGCTTATTAACGATATTTTAGACTTATCAAAAATTGAGTCGAAAAATATGGAACTGGAAGTAGAGGATGTAAACATTGCCGAATGGGCCAACGATATTAATATGCTGTTTGCCGAAGTGGCCAAAAATAAAGGCATACATTTTACCGTAGCGCTTGATAAAGATATAGCTGCAAACTTGCCTACCGACCGTATGCGCCTTTCGCAGGTTATTAAAAACCTATTGTCAAACGCCTTTAAGTTTACTGCCGCCAATGGCAGTGTAAACATGCGTGTATACAACGCCATAAACACATCAAAATACAATAGGGATAAAATACAAGGCAGTGCCTTGTGTATAGAGGTAGCCGATAGTGGCATAGGCATAGCGCCCGAAAAGCAACAGGCTATTTTTGAACCTTTCCGCCAAGCCGATGGTTCAACCAGCCGCAAATTTGGTGGTACAGGCTTAGGCCTTTCTATCAGCAGAGAACTGTCGTTACTATTGGGAGGAGAAATGACCTTAGAAAGCGAACCCGGCAAAGGCAGTATATTTAGGCTATTTGTGCCATTGGGTAGCGTTGAAACCCTAATTAGCTCATCTTTATCATCTTATAAAAAACCTGAAATAGCCGTAGTTGAAAATAAAGTAACGGTGCTGCAACAACCCCAAGTAGTTGTAAATACTTTACCAACAGGGGCTGCACCCGATTATAACCTGGCCGCTTATAAGCTATTGTTGGTTGATGATGATATGAGAAACATATATTCACTAACATCAATTTTAGACGACTATAAACCTAATATTGTGATAGCTACCAACGGTTTAGAAGCCATTGAAAAACTGAATGAACATACCGATATTGATTTAGTTTTAATGGATATTATGATGCCAATTATGGATGGGTTTGAAGCCATGCAAAAAATACGAAACGAGATGAATTTAAAATCATTACCCATTATAGCTGTTACGGCTAAAGCTATGAAAGGCGATGGTGATAAATGCAAAGAGGCCGGCGCATCCGATTATCTTCCTAAACCGGTATCAAAAGAAAAATTAATAAACTGCATAGCACATTGGTTAAATATAAACAAGGCTATTGCTGTTTAAACACTGAATAGTATTACTTTAGCCGCCCACTTACTTAACCCTAATTTTTAAATGGCAACTAAGCATAAAATTCTTGTAGTAGATGACCGGCCAGAAAATATCTTTTCTATTGAAAGTATGCTGGCGGCTGACGACAGGGAAATTTTAACTGCTGCAAGTGGTAACGAAGCTCTACGTATAGCTTATAACGAACCCCTTTCTCTTATATTATTAGATGTGCAAATGCCCGGTATGGATGGTTTTGAAACAGCCGAAATACTTAAGCAAAATGCCAAAACAAAAGATATTCCAATCATATTTGTTACCGCCATTAACAAAGACATTAGCTATGTAGTGCAAGGCTTAAAAGGCGGTGCTATTGATTATTTGTATAAGCCGCTTGACATTGAATTTACCCGCGCCAAAGTTGATGCTTTTCTTAATTTTTACACAGCACAGGCCGAGCTTAAACAAATGAATGCCCAGCTAGAGAAAATAAACGCTGAAAAAAACTACTACCTGGGTGTGGCAGCGCACGATTTGCGCGGCCCCCTTGGCCATATAAAAATGTTTAGCGAGTATTTGCTGGATGAGTTGAAAGATAAGGTTGATGAAGAACAAAAAGAATATATTACCATCATCAACAACTCGGCAGAGTACCTGTTGCGCTTGGTAAACAATATCCTTGATATATCAAATATAGAGGCAGGCGAACTAAAGCTAAACCACCAAAAGGTTGATTTGAAAGAGTTTTTACACGGTCAAATAGGCCTGTCTAAACCACATGCCAACCGCAAAAACATTGGTATTGCCTTTAACTACGATGGAGAAGAAATTCCGTTGGAACTTGATCCTATACATGTAGCTCAGGTTGTTAGCAACCTGCTATCAAACGCTATTAAATTCTCAAACGAGGGGACAACCACAACCATTACCCTTGAGAGTCTTGAAGACGAGGTAAAAGTTTGCATCCGCGACCAAGGGCAGGGCATACCCGCCGATGAGTTGCCCTCTATTTTTAATGCCTTTCAAAAAACATCAGTAAAAAGTACCGATGGCGAAAAAAGCACGGGCCTAGGCCTAGCCATTGTAAAAAAGATTGTAGAAGCCCACGGCGGCCGTATTTGGTGCGAGAGCGAAGTTGGCAAAGGCACTGCTTTTTGTTTTACCTTGCCCAAATAAAAGGTATTTTTAAACCTTTTGCTTTTATTAGCTGTTAACAGGCAATGCGTTAGCATTTATGGCAGATACAAACACCAACACCTTAAACCCCAATACTTGGGTTGATAAATATTCAGACAAGCTATACCGCTTTGCTTTGATGCGCGTATCTGACAAAGAGGTGGCGCAAGATTTGGTGCAAGACTCTTTTCTTTCCGCATTAAAAAATGCAGCCAACTATAGAGGAGAAATTTCGGAGTTAAACTGGCTTTACACCATTCTTAAAAGTAAAATTATCGACCATTATAAAAAAGCATCTACTCGGTTGAGTGAAAACGTTGGCGATACCCCGCTTGATTTTTACTTTAAAGGCGGAGGCTCGTGGCATAAAAATACCGCCCCCGACAATTGGGGCGTATCATATGATGAAGACCGTGTTGAAACCGGCGACTTTTACCGCGTGATAGAAACATGCAAAACCAAGCTAAAAGAAATACAGAATGCGGTATTTACCATGAAATACATGGATGACTTAAATTCTGACGATATTTGTAAGGAATTAGGCATTAGCTCGTCTAACTATTGGGTTTTGCTACATAGGGCAAAGCTACAGTTGCGCGAGTGTATTGAACGCAATTGGTTTGATAAAAAATAACAAAAATGGAAATTAAAAACCCTGTTAGTGTAAGCTGCCGCGAGGCCACTTATTTGCTCTCTTTAAAAGAAGAAGGCAAGCTGGGGTATTACCAAAACTTTAGGCTTTATACGCATATGATATGGTGCAAAATGTGCCAAGCCTTTGTTAAGCAAAACCAATACATCATAAACCAGGCAAATAAAATTAATACCGATGATGTGCTGGCTCCCGATTTTAAATTGCAACTGGCATCGCGCATTAATAATGAGTTGAACAACGGCTAATTATTTTGCCCCTCTAGCATAGCGCTTTTCTTCAAAAAACATTTTCATTTTATACTATTAGCAATAAACATTTTTGCGCTTGTTGTAATTGTATACTTTTGCGCACCTATGTCAATGTACCTGTCCAAGTCAATTTTAGCTAAAGAAGAAAAATATTTATACCTGCAAAAGTCGCACTTTACCGGCAAAGGTTTGTTTACCAACAAAGCCATAGCTAAAGGGGAGATAGTGTGTACCTACATGGGCGAGATTATTGATAACGATGAAGCCCTGCGCCGCGCCGACGAAGAGCAAGACCAATACCTTGTTGAATACAAAGATGAATTGTGCCTCGACTCTATGCCCATATTTTGCTATGCCATGTATGCTAACGATGCGGCAGGCCTGATTAAAGCAGAAGGCATACGCAACAATTGCAAAATAGAAATATTAAAAGGCGGTCCGCGCATGGTAGCATCGCGCAACATAAAACCCGGCGACGAAATTTTGGTTGGCTACGGCCGCGCTTACTGGAACAACATAAAGCAGCGCATTAAAAAGAAAGAAGACGCAAAAGCCAAACGCGCAGCAAACAAAGCAGCAAAAGCAGCGCTTAGTTCTTAGTTGTGAGTTCTCAGTTGCCAGTTAAATAATCAGAGAAAAAACTCTCCCTTACAAAGCCCGCCCGGATGAATGGTTTCATCCATTCGGACAGGGGAGGGATTGTCATGCTGAGCGTAGTTGAAGCATAACCGCAAAGCACACAAAGTTTTTTCGCAAATCTCACAAAGAAAAAAAGTTGATGTCATTCCCGCGAAGGCGTGACTACAAGTTTTGCAACGCAAAACGCAGAGCTGAAAATCCCCCTAGCGGTTATGTTTTCAACTTACTATCAATAACTTTTTTCATTACAGAGTATATTGTATTATACGAATCAGCATAATATTCATCTTGCCTTCGTTGTATATATTTTTTAATTTTTACTTTTGAAATAAAACCTTTATATCCTGATAGACTTATTATTTCTCTTTTTAGTTTTTGTTCTAATGCATAAATACTTTCAAAATTTAATTCTCCAATAGGATCTATAGCTTTCGCTTTATCTATTATAATTGAAATATCTTGCGGTTCATTTAATAAGGAGGTATACTGAACTTCAAATTGCAATAAATCTTCCATTGTTTTTATCATAATCAAATTATTGTCTAGTTCATAAGCTCTTATGGGAGCTATCTTAGAAAGTTCAATAACAGTATGAGTATAATCAATTTTATATTGTGTTAATCTATCTTTATATTGACCTAATGTTTTATATCTTATAAAGAGAATTACAACTTTTAAATAGTTTTCAAAGTCTTCTATTTTATTCCTCTCAAGACCATAGCTTTCTATTACATCAGTTATAGCATCAGAAATTTTTTTATTGCCAATTCTATAAGTAAGTTCCCAAATGCTTAATAGATGATATATGGCAATATTTATTTTGCTTTTATTCTCCCGCATTCTTTTAAAAAATGCTCCAGTTTCATTAAATAACCATCCGAGAGCTATACATATAATAGCAATAAAAGGAAGAACGTATGTATTAATAGTAGTCATAAATTATGTTTTCATTAAAAAGCCCCACCAAATTGGCAGGGCTTTTATTATTCACTATTCGTTAATCATTGTTAGTTATGATCCGCAAGCTTCGCATGCATCCGGGTTATCCAATGAGCAGCTAATTTCGCTCAAAGCATTTTCGTCGGGTACAATAGCTTCCAGTTGTTGTTCGGCTTGGTGCTCTACGGTAAACTTAATAGCTTCGCTTGCTGCTTTGGTACGTAAGTAGTACATGCCGGTTTTCAAACCTTTTTTCCAAGCATAAAAATGCATTGATGTTAGCTTGGCAAAGTTTGGGCTTTGTATAAACAAGTTCAAGCTTTGGCTTTGGCAGATAAAAGCGCCACGGTCGGCAGCCATATCAATAATAGCACGTTGTTTAATTTCCCAAACGGTGCGGTAAATGTCTTTTATGTCTTGTGGTATTTCCGGTATATCTTGTATAGAACCGTTAGCCGAAATGATTTTGGTTTTCAGCGTTTCGTTCCATAAGCCAAGGTCTACAAGCTCTTTCAACAAGTGTTTATTTACCACAATAAACTCGCCACTTAATACACGGCGGGTGTATATGTTTGATGTGTATGGCTCAAAACATTCGTTGTTACCCAATATTTGCGATGTAGAAGCTGTTGGCATAGGCGCAAGCAATAATGAGTTGCGGATGCCAAATTCAGCTACGTTAGCTTTTAATGTAGTCCAGTCCCAACGGGTGCTTGGTGTTACATTCCACATATCGTATTGGAAAATTCCTTTAGATACCGGAGAGCCGGGGTATGTTAAGTAATGGCCATTTTCTTTTGCCTCTTCCATAGATGCTGTCATGGCGGCAAAGTAAATGGTTTCAAAAATTTCAGAATTCAATACGCGCGCCTCGTCAGAGTCAAACGGCATGCGCAACAACATAAAGGTGTCGGCTAAGCCTTGTACACCTAAGCCAATAGGGCGGTGGCGCATGTTTGAGTTACGTGCTTCCTCAACAGGGTAGTAGTTACCATCAATAATTTTGTTAAGGTTTTTGGTAGCAACAACCGTTACATCATACAGGCGTTTGTGGTCAAACTTGCCATCAATAACAAAGCGTGGCAATGCTAATGAAGCCAGGTTACAAACCGCTACTTCGTCAGGCGCAGTGTACTCAATAATTTCAGTACATAAGTTGCTCGATTTAATAGTACCTAAATTTTGTTGGTTTGATTTGGCGTTGGCCGCATCTTTATACAACATATAAGGTACACCTGTTTCAATCTGCGATTCTAAGATGGCAGTCCACAAGTCGCGTGCTTTAATGGTTTTGCGGCCGCGTCCTTCATTTTCGTATTTAGTATACAATGCTTCAAACTCAGCACCCCAGCACTCAGCAAGGCCCGGTGCTTCGTTAGGGCAGAATAATGTCCAATCAGCTTCGGCTTCTACACGTTGCATAAACAAGTCCGATGTCCAAAGGGCAAGGAATAGGTCGCGGGCGCGTATTTCTTCTTTACCGTGATTTTTTTTCAAATCAAGGAATTCAAAAATATCGGCATGCCAAGGTTCTAAGTAAATAGCAAATGAACCTTTGCGTTTGCCACCACCTTGGTCAACATAGCGGGCGGTGTCGTTAAACACACGCAGCATAGGCACAATACCGTTTGATGTACCGTTGGTACCGCGGATGTATGAACCGGTAGCGCGTACGTTGTGCACAGCTAAACCAATGCCACCGGCCGACTGTGATATTTTAGCACACATTTTCAGTGTATCGTAAATACCGTCAATGCTGTCATCCTTCATGGTTAACAAAAAGCATGATGACATTTGCGGCTTTGGTGTTCCGGCGTTAAATAGGGTAGGGGTAGCGTGGGTAAACCAACGCTCGCTCATTAAATCATAAGTTTGAATAGCCTTGGTAATATCCTCTTTATGAATACCAACAGCTACACGCATCAACATGTGTTGAGGGCGCTCGGCAACGTTGCCGTTTATTTTTAATAGGTATGAACGCTCAAGGGTTTTAAAGCCGAAGTAGTCGTAACCAAAATCGCGGTCATATATAATAGCTGAATCTAACTGCTCAGCATTAGCCTGTATAATGGCATGTACATCATCAGCCAACAAGGGGGCATGCTTACCTGTTTTAGGGTCAACATACTCATACAAGTCTTTCATTGTAGCAGCAAATGACTTGGTAGTAATTTTATGCAGGTTTGATATTGCAATACGCGATGCCAGCAAAGCATAATCAGGGTGCTTTGTTGTTAACGATGCAGCCGTTTCAGCTGCAAGGTTATCCAGTTCCATGGTGCTAACACCATCGTACAAACCTTCAATAACGCGCATAGCAACGTTAACAGGCCCAACGTGAACAGGGTCTAACCCGTAGCATAGCTTTTGTATACGGGCGGTAATTTTATCAAATTTTACGGCTTCTTTACGGCCATCTCTTTTTACTACAAACATAGTGGTGGTTCTTAAAATAAATTAATAAGTAATTGGGGTAGTGGTACTGTGTATAAGAACTCGCTATCTAAAAATCTTCGTCTAGTTTAAATACGTTGTCTTCTTTGGTAGACATTACGCCCGATTTTTGGTACTCGGCTACGCGTTTTTCAAAGAAGTTGGTTTTGCCTTGCAACGATATCATCTCCATAAAATCAAATGGGTTGGTAGCGTTGTATACTTTGGCGCAGCCTAAGGTGGTAAGCAAACGGTCGGCAACAAACTCAATGTATTGGCACATTAAGTCGGCGTTCATACCAATAAGTTTAACCGGCAGTGCATCGCTCACAAATTCTTTCTCAATCTCAACAGCGTTGGTTATAATTGCTTGCACTTGTGCTTCGGGCAACTTGTTAGTTAGCTCTTTGTATAGCAAGCAGGCAAAGTCGCAATGCAAACCTTCGTCGCGAGAGATAAGTTCGTTAGAGAATGTTAAGCCCGGCATAAGGCCGCGTTTTTTTAACCAAAAGATAGAGCAGAACGAGCCCGAGAAGAAGATACCCTCTACTGCAGCAAAGGCTACCAAACGCTCGGCAAAGCTTCCGTTATCAATCCAACGTAATGCCCACTCGCCTTTTTTGCTCACGCAAGGCATATTCTCAAGGGCATTAAACAAATAATCTTTTTCAACAGGGTCTTTAATGTACGTGTCTATTAATAGGCTGTATGTTTCGCTGTGAATATTTTCCATCATAATTTGAAAACCATAAAAGCAACGCGCTTCAGGGTACTGCACTTCGTTCATGAAGTTTACAGCAAGGTTCTCATTTACTATACCGTCCGATGCGGCAAAGAAAGCTAATACGTGTTTCACAAAGTGACGCTCGTCGTTATTCAACTTCGCATCCCAGTCTGTCATATCCGATGATAGGTCTATCTCCTCTGCAGTCCAAAAGCTGGCTTCTGCTTTTTTATACATCTCCCAAATGTTTTTGTGCTTAATGGGAAATAGCACGAAACGGTCTTTGTTTTCTTCTAAAATTGGTTCTATCATCTTCAATATCTTATAAAATTTTTAACACAAATATTTCTCACCTCTGCCAACAAAACTTTCCGGCAGAGCGGCATAAATTCCGCAGTTGATTCGGGATATGCAAATGTTCATTTTTTGTTGGTTCCAGTCAATCATTTCTTATTCACAAAGTGGGGTTGTTTTTAACACTATCTTAATATAGTATGTAAAACGTCTGTAATGCTAGGCAACCGCGTATTGTGTGTTGTCTGTTATAAAATTAAACCGCTAAAAGCCTCAATAATTATAAAGCAAGTTTTTTAGTTAACAAAAAGCCTGTTAATAATCATTCTAACAAGGTTTCCATTCACTACCAAGGGCTAACAGTACTTTGTTTTTTGTAAGGCCTGTATTTGCTCAACAGTAGGCTGCATACCGCGCGTACCCGCCTATTCAATATACGATAATCAGTGCCTACATGTTTCGCGCTGTTGGTGGCAATGTAAACTGCATGTTAACACCCTTGCAAGTGCCGCCAATGCTATGCTGCACGTTTAGTGTTATTTGCTGTAAACAGGCTGCTAAACCGCTACTAACAGGTTATTGACAACTTTAGCTGATAGTTGGTTGTTGGTTGTTCACAGTTAGAAAAATTCAGAAATAAAAAAAGTAGTGCCGAAATGCGAATCCGACACTACTCGTCAAATTTTTTAATAAAAAACTGTCAACTGCGAACGGCTAACAGTCAACTTTATTCGCCAATGGCCACAACCTCCTTCACCTCAGGTACCATACGGGTTAGCAGGTTTTCAATACCGTTTTTAAGGGTAACGGTAGATGATGGGCAACCCGAGCAAGAGCCTTGTAACGCCACGTTTACCACGCCATCCTGAAAAGAACGGAAGGTAATAGCTCCGCCATCTTGCTCAACTGCCGGGCGAATGTATTCATCTAATATGCCCAGTATTTTAGCTACTACCTCGGTATCGTTAGCCGAAGTTTCGCCCATAATATTTTGTGGCTGCGTTTTAGGCGCAGGCATTTTTATAATAACGTCTTTGCCGTCGGCCAAATAATCTTTTAAAAACTGGCGCAGCTCAGGTATCACCTCAAACCATTCTACATCATTAGTTTTGGTTAGCGATACAAAGTTTGACGATATGAAAACCGTTTTTACATACGGAAAGCTAAACAACTCTTGTGCCAATGGCGATGAACCCTCAGTCTCTTCCGCAGCAGTATATTCAGCAAAGCCCTCCATCAACAAATAGTGGCTGGCCACAAATTTCATGCTAGCAGGGTTGGGTGTTTCTTCGGCGTAAACAGTAACGGGTATGCGGGTTTTAACGGGTTCCATGTTTGGTAATGAATAATGAAAAACGAATAATAAAAAATATTTTTAAGTGGATAAAGATACGAAATAACTGCGTAGGAGTAGTGAACAGAAGTGGGAAAAGATTGTTGAACCTCACCCCGTCTTCGTTGCACTCAGACACCCCTCTCCATAAAATGGAGAGGGGAAGGAGAGAGGCTAAAACATAATTCTGCTATATTGCACACCTATATATATAGTATATGAATCGTAGAGACCTGATTAAAAAAGTTGCCCTTACCACCGCTGCATTGTATGTATTACCAGCTATGGCTAAAAATATTTTGGTTGCCAACAATGTGCCTTTTACCCGTGCCGATTTTGGCGATGGCTTTTTGTTTGGGGTTGCAACTGCCGCCTACCAGATAGAAGGGGCATGGAATGTAGACGGTAAAGGCCCCTCTATTTGGGATACCTTTACCCACAAACGTGGCAAAATTAAAACGGGCGAAACGGGCGATACAGCCTGCGATTTTTACCATAAATACAAGGAAGACATTGACCTGATTAAGGAACTGAACCTTGATGTATTTCGTTTTTCACTGTCATGGTCGCGCTTATTTCCACAAGGTACAGGTGCTACAAACCCTGCAGGTGTTGCCTTTTACCATAACGTAATTGACTACTGTTTAGAGAAAGGCGTACAGCCCTGGATAACTCTTTACCACTGGGATTTGCCGCAGGTATTAGAAGATAAAGGTGGCTGGCCCAACCGCAATACGTTTACCGCCTTTTGCGAATATGCCGACTTTGCTACTAAAGAATATGGCGGCAAGGTAAAAAATTGGATGATACTAAACGAGCCTATGGCTTATAGCGCGCTTGGCTATTTACTAGGTATGCATGCACCGGGCAAAAAGAGTGTAAAGAAGTTTCTGCATGCCGCGCACCATACGGCTTTATCGCAAGCTGAAGGGGGGAGAATTGTGCGCGCCAATGTACCCAATGCTAATGTAGGTACTACCTTTTCGTGCTCAGATATTGACCCATTGAAAGAGAAGCCTGCCCACCAAAAAGCAGCGGCAAGGGTTGATGCAATGCTTAACCGTTTTTTTATAGAACCCTCGTTAGGAATGGGTTATCCTGTTGATACACTGCCCGGCTTTAAAGGCATTAAACGCGCCATGCTACCCGGCGATGAAGAGAAACTAAAGTTTGACTTTGACTTTATAGGCATACAAAACTACACGCGTGAGCTGGTTAAATACTCATGGTTCCCGCCTATAATGTGGGCTTGGCAAATACCGGCCAACAAACGCAAAGTGCCCGGTATTGAAATTACGGATATGAACTGGGAGGTATATCCTGAGGGTATATATAATGTGTTGAAGAAATTTGCTGCCTACCCGGGTATAAAGAAAATATATGTTACCGAGAACGGTGCTGCTTTTCCGGATAATATGGTAGAAGGAAATTTTGTACACGATGAAAAGCGAGTTAAATACTACCAGGATTATTTGGCCCAAGTGCTACGCGCCAAGAAAGATGGGGTAAACGTACACGGTTATTTCTGCTGGACGCTGATGGATAACTTTGAATGGGCCGAAGGCACACGCCCGCGCTTTGGCCTTGTTTACAACGATTTTTCTACCCAAAAACGTACTATAAAAGATAGCGGATTGTGGTTTAAAGAGTTTTTAAGGAAGTAGCGATTACGTCATTGCGAAATGCTGAAAGCATAAAGCAATCTCTCCGATGATGTTAAAATACATAACCCGAAACGGAGAGATTGCTTCGACTACGCTCAGCGTGACTCCTCGCAATGACGATCTACCCAATAACAAAAAGCCCCGCCTCAAACGAGACGGGGCTTTTTAATTATATCTAATTGCTTGGAACGACAACTCATAACTTGCAACTATAAACTATTAATGGTCGTGGCCGTGGTCATGTCCACCTTCGCCGTGTACGTGGCCGTGGGCAAGCTCCTCTTCGGTAGCTTCGCGCACTTCAACAACAGTACCAACAAAGTGCAGGTGTTTACCGGCCAGTTCGTGGTTAAAGTCCATTACAATTTCTTCGTCTTTTACTTCAACAACCTTAGCCATGTAACGGTTGCCTTGGTTATCGCTCATAGGCACGCGGTTACCGGCAAAAATTACCGTTTCGTCAAGGCCTTCACCCTCCGGCGAAAATACATTTTTAGGTAAGTGGATGATGTTTTCTTCGCTGTGCTCGCCGTAGCCTTTTTCAGGCACTACTTCAAAGTCAAAAGAATCGCCAACCGATTTGCCTGCAAGGTTTTGTTCAAAATCTTCAATAAGGCCGCCGGTGCCAAAAAGAAATACTAAAGGGGTTTCTTTGGTAGTTTTCTCAACAAACGTTTTTGCAGCCGGGTCAGCGTCATATAAGCTTAACGAGTAATCTACACTCACTACCGTGTTAGGGCCAATTTTCATGTTAATCTTTTAGTTTTAGATGAATACTAAATTTTGCGTAAAGGTACTAAATTTTAATAGTTGACGTATTTTGCACACAATTTGCTACACCCCAATTATGAAACATACATTTATTACCGCTATTTTGTTTTCTATTACCCTGTTTGCCCAAGCTCAATCTCTGCTGCGCAAAGAGGATAAATTTACCCGCAAAGATACACTGCGCGGCGCTTTAACACCCTTACGCACTTGTTACGATGTGGTGTATTACAACCTGTATGTTGATGTAAACCCTACCACCAAAGCCCTTGTTGGCAGCAATGGTATAACGGCCAAAGCAGTGTCCGCTTTTGACCGCTTACAACTTGATTTGAGCGAAAAACTAACTATAGACAGTATCATCTACAATACTAAACCCCTAAAATATACCCGCGAGTTTAACGCCGTATTTGTAAATTTTGACAGCAAAATAAAACAGGGCGATGTGTTTAGCCTAAAAATATATTACCACGGAAACCCCATTATAGCAGCCAAAGCGCCTTGGGATGGTGGCCTTGTATTTGCTAAAGACGATGAGGGCAACCCATGGCTATCAGTATCATGCGAGGGCATTGGCGCCAGCGTTTGGTGGCCTTGTAAAGACCACCTGAGCGATGAGCCGGACAGTATGCGCATTAGCGGACCGGCCCCTTCGGGCTTAACATTTGTATCTAACGGCAGGTTGGTAAATACCTACAAAACCAAAGACGGCCGCGAGGTAAACGAGTGGCTGGTTAAAAACCCAATCAACAATTACAACGCTACCTATTATATAGGTAAGTACACCCATTTTACTGATACCTATACCAGCAAAACCCTGGGCAAAAAACTATTTCTTGATTATTATGTAATGCCCTACAACCTAAGCAAAGCTAAAAAGCAGTTTGCTGAGGTAAAGCCCATGATGGAGGCGTTTGAAAAATATTTTGGCCCATACCCTTTTTGGGAAGATAGCTACAAGCTGGTTGAAGCACCATTTTTGGGCATGGAACACCAAAGCGCTATTGCCTATGGCAACCACTACCGCAATGGCTACGATGGGATGGATTTTTCGGGCTATGGGTTGAAATATGATTTTGTTATTATACACGAAAGCGGCCACGAATGGTGGGGCAACCACGTAACCATGGCCGACCTTGCCGACATGTGGATTAGCGAAGGCTTTTGCACCTATTCGGAAGTGGTTTATGTAGAGCACCGCTACGGCAAAGAGAGCGCACAAAAGTATATTAACTACAAGCGCGATATGGTGGAGAATGACTTTGCCATTATTGGTGAGTATGGCGTTAACAACGAAGGTTCGGGCGATATGTATGCCAAGGGTGCACTCATGATACATACCCTGCGTGGCGTTATAAATAACGATAAAGTGTTTTACGATATACTGATGGGTATACAAAAAGACCTTAGCTTTAAGCCTGTTAGCACTGCCGATATTGTGAAATACTTTAACGATAAATCGGGTAAGGATTTGACTACCATATTTGACCAATACCTACGTTTTGTAAACATTCCTATTTTGGAATATACCATTGATTTTGCTAAAACCAAAAGCACCTTAAAGTATCGTTGGAAGAGCGATGTAAAAGGCTTTACCATGCCGGTTGATATTTTGGTGAATGGTGTTAAGCAACGCGTAAACCCTACTACAGAGTGGCAAAATATTGAGGTGCTGGATGATGAACCAATCAAATTTATGCCCGACTACGACCACTTTTACATTAAAGCGCAGCAGGTTTATTAATTGTTTCGTCATTGCGAGGAATGAAATGACGAAGCAATCCCTCCGATTCAATTATGTGCATTGCTATCATCGGAGAGATTGCTTCACGCCTTTGGCGTTTCGCAATGACGTTTAGCCGTCTAATAATATATCCTACACCCGGGCAGCAACCCCTGCAGCACTTCCACATCATACTTGGTCAAAGAATTGCCGCGCAAATCAAGCACTTGCAGTTTAGTTAGCAAGGCTATATCATCGCTTATACGGGTAAGCTTATTGTTGCTAAGGTCTAGTACGGTTAGGTTGCGGCAGTAGAATAGGGTATAGGGTAAGTCTGAAATATTGTTGCCCGATAGTTTTAGTATTTCCAGCTTGCTTAAGCCACGGGTAGTGCCTTTATAGTCTACCCAAAAGTGGGGCAGTAGGGTAATATTACAGCCGTTCAGTTGCAGTTCTTTCAGCTCGGTTAGCAATACAATTTCCTGTGGAATAGTATCCAACAGCACACTGTCTAACCGCATTGTTTTTAATGCTTTAAGATACTTTACCTCTTTAGGAAGTTCAATAGTATCGCCCTTGTTGCCATCCCATAACCATTCCTTCATTTTATCTAAATAACCTACCTCTTTGGGCAGGCTATCCATTTTAGTATTTACTAAGCGCAGGTATAAAAGGCTACCCCAATTGCCAATAGAATTGGGCAGGGTTTTAAGCGGATTGTTCTCGCTTTTAAAAAACACCAAACTGGTTAAGTTGCCAATATCGGCCGGTAGGTTGGTGATGAAATTATTTGATAGCTTTAGTACCTGCAATGATGTTACCTCCGACAGCTTATCGAGCTTTTTTGGGGCAGGTTCATTAACAATACTTAGTTTAGATACGGTACCCTTTTTAGCATTGGCAAAAGCGCTTTTAAAACTGGTATACGTCTCGCTGTTGGGCATACCCGAGTAGCGAAAAATCTCTTCGTCGCTAAGGGTTTGCGCCCGCAAGCCAACACATACTAATAAGGCAAAAAGGGCAGGGGCAAAGCGCATTAGCGTTTTTTAACAGGAAACTTCATGCGGTAATCAACATCTACATTGCCTTTGGTAATATCGGCAAGTTTACCGGCCAACAGGCGGCGACGCAGGGGCGTAAGGTGGTCGGTAAATAATATACCCTCAATATGGTCGTACTCATGCTGAATAACACGGGCAGCCATACCGCTGTAGCTTTCTTTGTGTTTCTTAAAATTTTCGTCAACGTATTCAATGGTAATATCGGCGTGGCGGTTAATGTCCTCGCGTATTTTTGGTATGCTAAGGCAGCCCTCGTTAAAAGGCCATTTTTCGCCCTCTTCATTAATAATATGGGCATTGATGAATGTCTTTTTAAAGTTAGCCAACTCCGGCTCATCCTCATCAAAAGCAGTGGCATCAACAATAAATATACGGATAGACTTGCCCACCTGCGGTGCAGCTAAACCTACGCCATTGGCGGCATACATGGTATCCCACATATTGGCAATAAATGCACTAAGGTTTTCATAATCGGGTGTAATGTCTACAGCCTTTTTCTTCAAAACAGGGTCGCCGTAAGCAACAATCGGTAAAATCATGGTACAAAGGTAAAATTTAGTTGGCAGTTGGCGGTTGGCGGTTGGCAGATTTATTTACCAATCTCCATATATCCCTGCAATAGTATAGTTGCACTCACCTTATCAACCGTGCCTTTATCTTGCCGCTGCTTTTTGCCAAGGCCACCGGCTATCATAGCCTGAAACGCCATTTTAGAGGTATAGCGCTCGTCCATACGGGCAATTTTTATAGCGGGGAATTCTTTTTTCAGCAGCTCTACAAACTTGTTAACCTGAGGTGCTATTTGCGATGGGGTGTTGTTCAGTTGTTTGGGTTCGCCTACCACAATGGTCTCTACAGGCTCTGCTACCACATACTTTTTCAAAAAGGCCATTATCTCTTTACTATCAACGGTATCAAGCCCGGTAGCAATAATTTGCAAAGGGTCGGTAACGGCAACGCCGCAGCGTTTAAGTCCATAATCAATAGCGAGGATACGGGGCATGGGGCGAAAGTAATGAATAACGAACAATGAAAAATGAAAAATGACGGATGATACTTACCGTTTTTGATTAATAAGAGTAAGCACAATTTGCCCAATACCTTTATACATAACAATTTCTTCGGTGTAAATTAGTGAAGGATAATTTTTAGATGTGTATAGTTTTCCTGTAGCATTGGGATTAAATGGGATTTTTCGTACACGCTTAAACCCCATTTTTTTTACAAATGATTTTAAGATGCTTTTTGCTTCGCGGGAATCAAGAACGGTGTAAGACACAACAGCATTTGTTTCCCGAAAGATGGTGTGTACATAGTTATAATCAAGCGTATCGTAATCGGAGTGAATAATTTTTTGTGTAGACCTATAAGCTGTGGAGAAGGAGGTCAGGTACAACACATCGAATCCTTTGCTTTTTATTATTGAAGACATTGAAGTGCTGTCTTTGCTATATGCCAAGGTTTTTAAATCTTCTGCTGTTAAGGTCTGCCCACATAGCAAACCATTTAATAATAGGGCAATAAATAAACAATAGGTATTCTTAAATTTCATCAATCTGTTTTTGGCAAAGAAACGCATACTCTTGGTATAAGTTTCATTGTAGTTATTTACCTCACCCAGCCCTCTCCTAAAGGAGAGGGCTTTAAAATCCTTCCCCTTTTAGGGGGAAGGATTTAGGATAGGGGTAAAACCTATATCTTTGCCGCGTGTTAAAGCAAATAGTCAATCTTATAGGCAAAGAGTTCATTCTCGAATTCCGCACCAAGTATGCCTTGGGAGCTATTTTGTTGTATGCCGTTAGCACGGTGTTTATCTGCTATTTATCATTTGGCACTATCGACAATAAAACCACCTGGAACGCCCTGTTCTGGATTATAGAGTTGTTTGCGGCTACCAACGCGGTATCTAAAAGCTTTGCCGGCGAGAGTAAAGAGGTGCAGTTATATACCTACACATTGGCTTCGCCGGGTGCGGTTATCCTGTCAAAAATCATCTACAATATAGTATTAACCATAGTGCTTACGCTGGTTACTGTTTTAGTATACACCATACTTATTGGCAACCCCGTGGTTGATATGGTGCTGTTTATAGAGACTGCTATATTAGGTTCAGCCGGTTTTGCGAGTGTGCTAACAATGGTATCGGCCATAGCATCGCGCACCAATGGCAACTTGGCGCTTATGGCTATTTTAAGTATTCCGTTGCTTATACCTATACTTATTATAGTCATTAAGTTATCGTTAATAGCGGTAAGCGGAATGCAGCTGCAAGACCCTACCGGTTTTTTGGTGGCTTTGGCTGGCTTAAATGTGGTTACGGCTGCATTGGCCTATATATTATTTCCGTACCTTTGGCACGAGTAAATTATGGCAATAAAACAACATTGGTGGAAAGCGTTGGGAGTAGCACTTGTGCTGTATTCTATCGTTATGGGTTTTTTGGGTACAGTGCCCGCCCTTTGGGTTTTACACGAAACTATTCGCAACCTGTATTTTCACGTTACGATGTGGTTTGCTATGATGACGATGCTAACCATATCGCTGGGCTATAGCATAGCTTATTTACGCAATTTTAAAAGAGAATACGATGTTATAGCCACCGAGGCAGCCAACATAGCCATGCTATTTGGCGCAATAGGCATTGTTACCGGTATGGCTTGGGCCAACTTTACATGGGGCGAACCCTGGCCAAACGACCCTAAGCTAAACGGCGTAGCGGTAGGTATGTTAGCCTATGTAGCATATTTTATTTTACGTGCTTCTATTGACGAGATTAGCAAACGCGGACGAATTGCGGCGGTTTACAACATATTTGCCTGGGTTATGTTTTTGGTGTTTGTAAACGCTTTGCCCCGCATGGCCGATGATAGCATGCACCCCGGACAAGCTGCCAATCCCGGTTTTGGTGCTTTAGCCCCCGGTATGCGCACTGTATTTTATCCCGGTGTTGTAGGGTGGATATTGGTGGGCATTTGGCTTTTAAACATACGTAAACGCAGCCGCGAAATAGAATATAAACTATTGCAAAACGAATTGAATTAATGAAACGCTTAGTAGCATTTTTAGTATTGGTTTTATCATCGATAGAAGCATTTGCACAAGAAGCAGTAACCGCTGATAAACCCCAAATGGCCGATGCTTTTAGGGCCGATGGTAAAATTTATGTGGTAGTATTGGTTCTTAGCTTGGTTTTTGTAGGGTTGGCTACGTATTTGGTTATTATAGACCGTAAGGTTGCCAAATTGGAGAAACAGTTGAACGAGAAAAAGTCTATTTAGTATGAAACGCATACACATTATATTAATAGTAGTAATAGCAGTAGCTATTGGCGTTATTATTACCTCTATTACCAGTGCATCTACAACAGTAACGTTTGATAAAGCCTTTGCCAACGAAGGTAAAGAATATCAGATAAAAGGCGTGCTGGATAAGGCAAAGGCCATAGAATACGACCCTATTAAAAACCCTAACCTGTTTGCTTTTTATGTGTTTGATAAAAAAGGCGAAGAGCGCAAAGTGGTATTTAACGGCACCAAGCCTGAGAATTTTGAGCATACCGATACTATTGTTGTTACAGGCAAAGCCGCAGGCGCTGAGTTTGTAGCATCAAAAATATTAACCAAGTGCCCATCTAAATACACCAATAAAACCGGCCCCGAAACGGCTCAGGAAGGTGTTGAACCGAAAGAGAAAGAATTTAAAGCAAATCAATAGTGCACGATAATACTATACAGTACCTAGGCGAACAACTTATTTGGGGCAAACTTGGCAATATTGCCATATTCGTGGCCTTTGCTTCGGCACTATTATCAGCAGTAAGTTATTTTTTAGCGGCAGTAAACTACCAAAACGATAGCGAGCGCTGGCGCAAAACAGGCCGTGTAGGCTATTGGATAAATACGGCATCGGTACTGTCTATCTTCGGCATATTACTTTACTTATTATTTAACCACCGCTTTGAGTATCATTACGTGTGGGAACACTCTAACACCGAAATGCGGATGAAGTACATCCTAAGCTGCCTATGGGAAGGGCAGGAGGGAAGCTTCTTACTTTGGACATTCTGGAACGCCATACTCGGCAACCTACTTATACTTACAGCCAAAAACTGGGAAGCACCGGTTATGACCATGTTTGCCTTAGTGCAGGTGTTTTTAGGCTCGATGGTGTTGGGGGTAGAATTTGCGCCTGATTTAGTTATTGGCAGCAACCCGTTTACGCTTACCCGTTTGCACCCCGATTTTGTCAACATGCCTTTTACCCAAATGCCCGATTATTTGAGCAAGATACAAGGCCGTGGCTTAAACCCGCTATTGCAGAATTACTGGATGGTTATCCATCCGCCAACCTTATTTTTAGGCTTTGCCAGTACCTTAGTTCCTTTTGCTTTTGCCATTGCAGGCCTTTGGAAACGCCAGTATGTAGAGTGGCTAAAACCTGCTTTACCATGGACCTTCTTCGGCATTATGGTATTGGGCACGGGTATATTAATGGGCGGCGCATGGGCTTACGAAGCATTAAGTTTTGGCGGCTTTTGGGCTTGGGACCCCGTAGAGAATTCATCACTCGTTCCGTGGATTGTGCTGGTTGGTGCAGCCCACGTTATGATTATACATAAAAACAAAGGCATATCGTTGGCTTGGGCATTCTTCTTGGGCATTACCAGCTTTTTAATGGTGTTGTACTCTACCTTTCTTACCCGCAGCGGCATTCTTGGCGATGCATCGGTACATGCCTTTACCGACCTTGGCATGATGCGCCAGTTGGTGTTTTACCTTGGTTTCTTTATCGTATTGGCTACCGTTTTATTCTTTACCCGCGTTAGTAAATTCCCCCGCCATGAGGTAGAAGAACACCTTTGGTCGCGCGAGTTTTGGATGTTTATAGGCGCATTGGTATTGGCACTTTCGGCCTTCCATATCAGCATATTTACATCGCGCCCTGTAATAAATAAAATACTGGGCACTAATTGGGCTGCAGCATCAAACGAGGTGCAGGTTTATAACATGTGGCAGTTGCCTTTTGCTTTTATTGTTACGGCCATAATGGGCATTGGGCTATTTTTAAAATACAAAAAAACCGAGCCTAAAGCGTTATTTAAAAAGCTAACGCCTGCCTTATTAATATCACTTGCGTTAACTGTGCTGTTTTCAATTTTGTTAAAATATGGGGTAAAAGATATACCTTATATGCTGTTAATGTTTAGCGGCCTGTTTGCCATTACGGCCAATGCCAACTATACTATAAACCTGCTGCGCAACAGCAATTATAAAATTGGTGCATCAATAGCTCACATAGGTTTTGCTATGATTTTAATTGGCGCTTTGGTTTCTACATCGCGCAGCACGGTTATATCTAAAAACCAAAGTGGGGTTGACTTAGGCAAAGATTTTCCAAACAACGAAAACATACTGCTGCCTAAAAATGACACCCTGCCTATGGGCGATTATTTCATCAGCTACCGTGGCGATTCTACTTCAGGTGTTAATATTTACCATAAAGTTGATTACTATACTGCCGACAATAAAAGACCCGGCGCTAAAGCTTTTACGCTATACCCGCTAATACAAACCAACCCGCGTATGGGCAACGTTAGCGAGCCCGATACACGCCACTTTTTGGGTAAAGATATTTACACCCACGTAACCTACGACAGCAAGTTGCAGGAGCGCGAACGCGAGCGTGTGGAAGGCAAAAAGCTAACTGATGGCGATGGCTATTCTATACCCATGGAAGGTACGTTGGGCGTTGGCGACACAGTGTTTACCAGCCGCAATTTTATTTTGCTTGATAGTATTATTCCGCTTAACAATGCAGCCAAACGCGCAGAACTAGATTTGGCTAAAGAAGATATTGCCATTGTGGCTAAGCTGCGTATACTGGGCATTGACGGCCGCAACTATTTTGCCGAACCTATATTTATAGTGCGCGGCAGCTTTGTAGAACCAAAGGATGTAACGCTTGATAAGCTGGGCCTAAAGTTTAGCTTTTATGGTATAGACACGCAGAACAACAAAGCCAAATTAAAGATAGCCGAGCGTAAAGATGAAACCCAATTCATCATTATGAAAGCCATTGTTTTTCCCGGTATTAATATACTGTGGGTGGGCTGCTTAATAATGGTTATAGGCACGCTGCTGGCTATATTCCACAGGGTTTCTAAAAAGAGCATGGATATATCCGCTTAGTGTATATAATATAAGCGTGTCATCCCGAACTTGATTCGGGATCTGTAGAAACCACAGTCGGTTATATTAGATGCTGAATCAAGTTCAGCATGACAGCTATAACTTTTCTCTTTTCTTCCTCTTTTTTCAACAACTATCCCACACTACCCACTAACCACTATATTTGGCGGATGCAAAACTCTCAAAAGTTTGTCGGCAGCAATGCGTTCTTCTTAGTAATAGTAGCCGCATTGGGCTACTTTGTAGATATATACGACTTAGTACTTTTCAACGTAGTAAAAAAGGCCAGCTTAGAGCAGATATTGGTTGGTGCATCGCCCGAGGTAATAAAATCAACCGGCTTACATCTGTTTAATATGCAAATGATAGGCATGTTGGTAGGCGGCATTTTATGGGGTGTTTGGGGCGATAAAAAGGGTAGGCTATCTGTGTTGTTTGGTTCTATACTATTGTATTCAACCGCTAATATTATTAATGCTTTTGTTACTGATATTACTACCTATAGCATTGTGCGTTTTATTGCCGGGGTAGGTTTGGCGGGCGAATTAGGCGCCGGCATTACCCTGGTATCTGAAACTATGAGCAAAGAAAAACGTGGCTACGGCACTATGATTATAGTAGCCTTTGGTGCGTTGGGCGCAGTGGTAGCAGCCGTTGTTGGCGATGAAGGCGATTACATTGGCGCAGTTTTGACAAGTATATTTAACGTACCGTTTGCAAACTGGCAGGTGGCCTATATAATAGGCGGCGCATTGGGCTTAGGCTTGTTGCTGCTACGTATGGGCACGTTAGAGTCGAGCATGTTTACCAATGTAAAAGAGCAAGATGGTATAGAGCGTGGCAACTTTTTTATGCTGTTTGCAACCAAAGCCCGCTTTATGAAATACCTAAAGTGTATACTAATAGGCCTGCCTATATGGTATACCATAGGTTTGCTGGTTAACAACTCGCAAGAAATTTTCGCAGTTACGCTAAAGATACAAGGCACTATTAAAAACGGCGAGGCCGTAAAATGGTGCTACATAGGCCTATCGTTTGGCGACTTAATTAGCGGATTGTTAAGCCAATGGCTACGCAGCCGCCGCAAAGTGGTATTCATTTATTTAGGCCTAAATATGGCGTTGGTTATCTATTTTCTCTTCTTTGCTTACGGAATAACAGCCGATATGTATTATGCCCTATGCTTTTTGTTAGGTTGCGCTACCGGTTATTGGGCTATTTTTGTTACTATTGCAGCCGAACAATTTGGCACCAACATACGTAGTACCGTTGCCAATACAGTGCCTAATTTTGTTAGGGGTTCGGTGCCGGTAATTGTAATGTTGTTTACAGGTTTGGTAGCAAACCTAAATTTTGAAAACAACATAGCCGCTTTGGTTGTTGGTGTGCTTTGTATTGGGTTGGCCCTTTGGGCAGTGTGGGGAATAAAAGAAACATTTGGAAAAGAGTTAGACTATGCCGAGGGCATAGCTTAGGAACATGCTTAATCTTAAAACACATATAAAATGGAATTACCAATTGTTGTTGACCGTACCTTAGATAATGGTACGCGCCTTATTGTATTTAACTACCGCGATGTTACCGAAGAAGCACTGGTTGCAGCCACTAACATGGACGATACCGAGCGTAAGGTAATAGAACGCTACACCAACATTAACCGCCGTAAAGAGTGGATTGCCGTACGTTACTTTCTTCAAAATGAGTTTGGCTTTAGCGATTGTAAAATTGTGTATGACGAAACAGGCAAACCATCGTTAAAGAACCCCGATATGAATATCTCTATATCGCACAGCAGCGGTTTAGCAGCTATCATTATATCGGAGACTATGAAAGTAGGGGTAGACGTTGAGGTAAAATCAAACAAAGTGTTACGCATTTTAGGCAAGTACTTGTCAGAGGCTGAACAAAACTTCCTCGACCGTAAATTTAAAACCAACCACGCCCTTATTTGCTGGGCAGCTAAAGAGTGTGGCTATAAAATGTTTGCAACCCCCGGTATTAGCTTTACCGAGAATATGCGTGTAAAACCATTTCGCCTGGGCTTTAACGGTACTATAATAGTAAAACTATTTACTGATAGTGGCCTGCGCGACTATACTTTGCAATACGAACAACACGCCGATTTTGTATTGGTGTATGGTGCTGTATAGCTTGTAGCTGATAGCTTTTAGTGTTAAAGAAACGTAAAGCTCTCCCTTTTAAAGGGAGTACCATTTTGCGAGG
>JANOCJ010000271.1:0-2491 GCA_031412115.1 Flavobacteriales bacterium | reverse complement strand
AACCAATGACCGATTTAAAAGAGCTGTATGAAAAAGGCAGGCCTAATGTGGTTGATTATACTATCAAGAATGATGACAATGGGCCGCGAGGCATTAATATCAATAAGGAGATATTGACTATTACATTTTCGGAGTGGATAGACCCCAACTACCGCAATTTTGAATACGGTCCGCTGGGCGAAGAGTATGTTTTAAAAATATTAAGTTTTGAAGGCTACTCTGAAGATGGAAAATCAGCATCATTCAAAATATTTTATGACCGTGGCAAACATTACCAAATAGTGGTTGGCAGCGGTTTTAGAAATGAAAAAGGCATTGCCTTAAAACCCTATTTGATAGATATACCAAGTACGAAGAAATAGCCTTGCATTTATTATTTATCAGTTAAGAATCCATTTAATAACTCATATCAACCACCCAGTAAAATGGCCTAATTCAATACTATATTTGTAGTTGAATATGAATTTTATAGCCATTGATTTTGAAACCGCCAACAGCAACCGGGGCAGCATTTGCTCAATGGGCATTGCTGTTGTTGAGAATGGCCGCTTGGTTGGCACCGACCATTTTTTGGTTAAGCCTACGCCCAACTATTACGATGTCTATAATACTATTTTGCATGGTATTGACGATAGGATGACGCGCAACAGCGAAACTTTTGCAGCACAATGGCGCGAGTTGAGCAAGTACTTTCACAACCAAACTATTGTTGCCCATAATGCCGCATTTGATTGCAGCGCTTTGCGTTATACGCTTGACAGTGCGCAGCTAATGTACCCAACGGCAGATTACCATTGCACCTGGCGATTGGCGCAGGCATCATTACCGTTGCGCGGCCATAAGTTGAATGAGGTATCAAACTATTTTGGCATTCAGCTGCGCCACCATAATGCCGAGAGTGATGCCAAAGCATCGGCGCTAATAGCACTTAGATTATGCGAACGCTATAATGTTGACTCGCTGGAAAAGCTATCGAAAGGGCTGGGCTTTAAAATTGGCAAACTAACAGGCGGGCCTAATGCTTACAAGCCTTTTGCCAAAAACAAAGTAGCCGCTAAGCGCCAAGAATACGCATAATACGTATAGCCGCTTTGGTGGAAAATGGAGCTACATAGCGCAGTTTGGGTTTATCGGCTTCGGCGGCTTCTACAATCAAATCTACCAAGCCGTTAATATCATCCTTCTGCAAATGGTTTAGCACCATATCGTCGCGCTTTTTCAAATCGCCCACAATACTTTTAAAATATGAGCCCTCACCCATCCATTGGTACTTGGTATCAAACATCCGTTTATTAAAGCCCGTATTATATGGGCCGGGCTCAACAATACTAACGTGCACATCTTTAGCTACTTTATGCAATTCATCGCGCAAAGAGGCAGCACCGGCCGATACGGCAAACTTTGTCATACCATAAGGGTTGCCGAATGAACCGGGCAAACGACCGGCTATTGAGCTGATGAAAACAATAGTGCCTTTTTGTTTGCGCATAATATTTCGCAATACAATTTGGGTCAATTCAAACGGGCCAAAAACATTCACCTCAAAACTACCGCGCAGTTTTTCCATAGGCACTTCTGCCAACGCTGCCGATATGCCCAGGCCGGCATTGTTTATTAGCACATCAATATCATACGCAGTTGCTTTTTCGCGGTCTTCGGCCAGGGTAACATCTAGCTTAAAAACCTGTAACGGCAGCTGCAAGCGTTCGGCCTCTTCCTGCAAAGGTTTTACATCTTCCTCTTTATGGGTAGTTGCCAATACAGTATGCCCATTTTTAGCTAATTTAAAAGCGGCTTCTTTGCCAAAGCCTGAGGCTGCGCCGGTTATGAGTATTGTTTTCATTAGAGAAGAACGTTGTTTTAAACTGTATTGTTCTACCCCACAGTATAGGTATTAGCTGTAATTTTGCAGTACAATGTCAATCACCCAAAATTTAAGTAGAATAAAAAGCACTTTGCCTAATCAGGTTAGGCTGATAGCCGTATCTAAAACTAAACCAGTATCGGCACTTGAAGAAGCTTATGCTACCGGGCAACGCGTATTTGGCGAGAATAAAGCACAGGAAATGCGCGATAAAGAAGTTGTTTTGCCTAAAGATATTGAATGGCATTTTATAGGCCACCTACAAAGCAACAAGGTAAAATACATAGCACCTTTTGTGGCACTCATTCACTCGGTTGATAGTTATGAACTGCTACAGGTAATTGATAAGGAAGGTAAAAAGCACAATCGTGTTATTCCATGTTTATTGCAAATTTATATTGCTGACGAGGATACCAAATACGGTTTGGATGACGCTGAACTACTGGCTTTGTTGGATAAATTAGAGGCCGAGCCATTAACCAATATCTGTATTAACGGCTTGATGGGTATGGCAACTAATACCGATGACGAGGGGCAAATACGGTCTGAATTCAACCACCTTGCTGCTTTATTTAACACCGTGAAAGAAAAATACGCCCTACCCTACTTTACCGAAATATCGATGGG
>JANOCJ010000270.1:0-4736 GCA_031412115.1 Flavobacteriales bacterium | reverse complement strand
CGCACCGATTTACGAGTTTTCCACAAACGGCTAATAACGAAGTAATTTATATATCACATTATCAGCTACCTACAAAACAAAACAACTTTTTGGTGTGGATTAAAAGCGCCCCTTTCATCCGATAAGTAAACAATTAAGTTTTTGTACACACCTTAAAATAACCCCAATTTTAACCTAACAATTACACAAAATGAAAAAGGCCACACTCTTAACTACTACAGCCTTGCTAATATTGGCAGGCTTAACGTATGCGGTAATTGTGCTATTGCCCATGGCAAACGAAAAAGTAACAGGCGTTGTAACAGATGCCAAAACCGGCGAACCTATTATTGGTGCTACCGTTGTTGCTTATATTGATAAAGAAAACAAAGGCGCTGTTGCAACCGATTTGGATGGCAATTTTGCCCTAGCCCTGCCTGCGGGCACTTATACTATAGAGGTAAAAGCCTTGGGCTATATGCCCCAGCGTATTAGTGGTGTAATTGTAGCGGACGATAAAATAACCGTACTGGATACCAAGCTAAATGAAGAAAGCAAAATGCTGGATTCTGTTGTTATAACTAGCGATGACAAAACATCGGGCAGTATTAAAGCAGTAACAACCGGTGGTGTACCTGCTATGTATGGCGATGTTACTACATCTCATACCGATGCCGCCCCAACCTATTCTGGCGAAGCTGATATGGAAGCGCCATCGGGGTTTTCATATTCTAAGTCTTCATCATCGGCTGTTTCAACGGTAGATGTTGTTAAGCCCAGTATTGTAGAATCAAAATCAAGCGGAGTAAAAACCAAAGCTGCTGATAAAAGCAGTGTAAAAGGCAAAAGCGAACGTTTTGAACCCGCCAAAGGCGCAGATACCAAAGGCACCAAAGAAGTTGCCAAAGAGCCTGACACCCGCGCCGGGCAGCTTACCGCCGGCGAGTGGAGCGACAACCGCAACTGGGACTTTTTTATTGGCCTACGCAAAAAGAAAGAGTGGGAAAATATGGAAAGCCTGTGGGGCTTTAACTTTACCAAACGCTACACCGTAAAGGTGGTAAGCGGCGGCAAACCGCAAAACGATGTGCCTGTTGTATTGAAAGATAAAAAAGGCACTGTTTTGTTTGAGGGCCGTACCGATATAAACGGCTACTGCTACCTGTTTGCAGGCCTTGTAGATAAAGGCGAAGAAGGCGCTACCGTTGAAGTAAAAACCGATGGTGGCACTAAAAGCGTTAGCGCAGGCGAGGCCGGAAACGAGCGCCCTGTAACCATAGAAATTACCCGCAGAAAAAGCCCTGCCGCCAAGGTTGATATTATGTTTACCATTGATGCAACAGGATCGATGGGCGATGAAATGAACTACCTGAAAGAGGAACTTAGCGATGTTATACGCCGCGTAAAAGCCGGTAGCGAGCAAATGATGGATATACGTGTAAGCGCCAACGTATACCGCGACCATGGCGATGAGTACGTTGTACGCCCCTTTCCTTTTACTACTAATATAAGCAAAGTACTTACCGACCTTAGCGCACAACACGCCGGTGGTGGTGGCGATTTTGAAGAAGCCGTTGAAGAAGGCTTGGACGATGCCATTAATAAACATGAGTGGAGCGAAGATGCTACCGCCCGCATTTTGTTCCTTGTTTTAGATGCCCCGCCACATAATAATGCAGTATATAAAATAAAAATACAAAAAGCCGTTATTACAGCAGCTAAAAAAGGCATCCGCATTGTGCCCATTACATCAAGCGGCATAAATAAGGAAACCGAATTTTTAATGCGCTACATAAGCGCTGCTACGGGCGGTACCTACGTTTTTCTTACCGACCATAGCGGCATAGGCGGTTCGCACATTGAGCCAACCATTGGCAAGTACGATGTGGAATACCTAAACAACCTTATGGTGCGCCTTATACAAGCATATCTTACGACCGAATCATAAATCAAGGAAGAAATCTTTCAACCTTACTATCTCCCCGTTGGCAACCGCCCTCGGGGATTTTGGTTTATATAAGGTTTTCTATAACAAAAAATGGAGCTTTAGGCTCCATTTTTTATGTCAAATAACATCCTAACTATTATACGGCGGCTAATATTTCTTTAAGCTTGTCTACAGTTATTGGTTTTACAATATAGTTACTTACTTCATCATATTTTTTAGCCTTTTCAAAATCTGCAGGGTCTATTGATGAGGATATAATGTATATAATAATTTTTTTTGTTGTGGGTATTTGTATAAACTTATCTAAAAACTGCCACCCATCCATTATAGGCATATTCAAATCAAGAAATATTACTTCGGGTAAATTTGTACCCGATGCTATACGCATGGTAAGCATATCTAGCGCTTCTTTTCCGTTATGGTATATTAAAATACTGTTGCAAAAGCTGGCTAACTCCATAACGCGCTTTGCGCCAAAAATAAAAATAGGGTCGTCATCTATTATGCAAGCAATATCTATCTTATTCATGTTTCAAATATATAAAAAATGTGGTGCCTACATTTACTTCACTTTCTAATTCAATTTTTCCTCCCATAGCATCTACTTGGTTTTTGGTAATAAACAAGCCTATGCCTTGTGCATCTTTATTGCCATGAAAAGTTTTGTACATACCAAAAAGCTTTTGTCCGTTTGCTTCTAGGTCAATACCGAGTCCGTTATCTTTAATGGTTAGCCTAACATACTCGCCAACAATATCGGTAGTTATTTCAATAATTGGGTTGCGCTCTGGGTGCTTGTATTTTATAGCGTTTGTTAAAAAGTTTAGCACTATACTCTCTAAATAAGCCGGAACCCCAATAATGTTATATGCTTTGTTTGCGTTGTTTATAATGGTGCAATGGTTGTCTTTTATTAGTGCAATAATATTATCTATTGCTTTTTCTATATAAACGCTAAGGTTAAGGGTAGTTAAATTATGGGAAGTTTTGGTTTGTATAAGTGTTATTTCGTTTAAATGGGCAATTGTTTCTTTTAAATTTCCGGTGGCCTTTTGTATTAATGGAAAAAATTGGTTTTGGGTAGCTTCGGGGGCATCTGCTTCCATTAAATCTAACATTAATGCTAGGTTGGATGTATGAGAGCGCAAATTATGCGATACTATATGGGCAAAATTAAGCAACCGGCTATTTTGGTCTTTTACGGTTTCATATAAATGCTTTCGTTCTGTAATATCTTTTATTTGCGATACAAAGTGCATAGGCTCACCTGCATCGTTTTTAATTAACGATACAGCTAACAAAACCCATACTATGGAGCCATTTTTATGATAATAGCGTTTTTCCATTTGGTAAGAATCTCTTAAACCGCCCAACAACTCTTTTACAAGTTGCAAATCAAGCTCAAGGTCATCTGCATGGGTAATTTCTTGAAACGATAATTGCAATAGTTCTTCGGCAGTATAGCCCAACATTGCGCATAATTTATTATTTACTTGTAGCCAGCGTCCGTCTAAGCCAACCAATGCCATACCAATGGCAGCATACTCAAAGGTTTTTCTAAATTGCTCTTCTTTTAGTATTATTTCATTTAAAGCCCGCTTTTTCTCATCAATATCTTGAAAGAGGCCATAAATACGTACTGTTTTATTATTTTCAATAACGGCTATGCCAATGGCCCTTACCCACTTTAGTTTTTGGGTGGCCGTTAGTATTTGTAATTCAATATCATAATTTTCACCATTTTTAATTGCTGCATTAAACACTTTTGTAATATAATCTCGGTTTTCGCCTTCCGGAAAAAAATTAATAGCTTCTTCAAGCTTGGGTTGGTAATCAGTAGCTACCTCATGAATTAATTTTGTAACGGGGCTCCAATAAACAGTGTTATTAACCAGGTCAACCTCCCAATTACCTATTGTTGCTGCATGGTTTGTGCGATCAAGCAGTTCTTTATATTTTAAAAGCAGTAGTTCATTGGTTTTTCGCTCTGTAATATCTTGATGAGAGCCCGTCATCCACTCGGGCTTGCCATCGGCTGTCCACGAAACAACTTTTCCTTTATCCTGCACCCAAATCCAATGCCCGTTTTTATGTTTCATGCGGGCCTCGCAATCATACAAACTGGTTTTACCATCAAAATGCTGTTGTAATAATTGGCCCGATACTATTAAATCATCCGGGTGTGCATATCCACTCCAAGTATCAATATTAGTGGGTTTTAACTCAGCTAAGGTATATCCAATAATATTAGCCCAACGCTCATTAAAAATAGTTTCGCCGGTTTGTATATTCCACTCCCAGGTACCAATATCGCTACCGTCAATTATATGGTCGTAGCGGCTTATAAGTTGTTTTAAATCTTCCTCGTACAGTTTTTGCTGGGTAATATCAGTATGGGCACCAAGCATACGTATGGCTGTGCCATTAGCATTGCGCACGGCTAACCCCCGGCACCTTATCCAAACGGTACTATTGTTTTTATGGGTATATCGTACTACTTGGTCGTACGGATGGTTAGGATTTTCGCAATGTTTGGTAAAATTCTCAATGGCTATTTTTAAATCATCTGGATGAATAATATCTTGCCATGCAGAAGATTTATGCGGCATTTCATCAGGATTATAACCAAGTGTTACCCAAAATTTGGGATTCATCCACTCTTCTTCGGGGTTTTCAATATCCCAATACCAAAGGCCATCTAATGCCGAATCTTGAATAAAATCAAAAATAGATTCGTTATTTTTTATCAGGTTATATAATTCGTCTTTTAAATAGCTCATTGGCTTGTCTTTTGTTCAGTAAAAGTACA
>JANOCJ010000269.1:0-2180 GCA_031412115.1 Flavobacteriales bacterium | reverse complement strand
ACAATCAGCCGCATTTTTTTAGTTGGTTGTATAGTTGCTAACGCCCAGGCACCACAAAGCATAAAGCCAATAATAGCAAACATGCGGAATATGGCCGGAACGCGGAACAAATTAAGCCCCGGTAAATGGAACAACCATTCCCTAACGGGAATAAAAAAAGTATTGCCAAAAGCCGCCAATAGGCATATAAATGCGGTGGTAAGAATAAAACCCTCGCGCCGTTTTAGCTGCTTGTAAAATGCAAAAGCAAAGCCCAATGCCAGCAAGGGTACCAACCCAAAATAGCCGTTAACCATTGACACATCGGAACTAAAATTGTTAATAGGCACAGCAGCCAGCATGGGGTTAAAAAAGGAATGTACGTCGCCCAGCCTAAAAGGCGCCATAAGGGCTTTTTCAAGGGTAATGCCATTGCTGCGTGTGGTATCGTTAGCATATAACGCAAATGAAATAAGCGATGGGAGGCATAGTAAAATCAACGTAAAGGCCGTTGTAAGCTGGGTTAGCAAAAGTTGTTTTATGTTCTCTTTCCGCCTAATCATCCCTACATAATAAAACACCGTAGCAATGCCTAAAATATAGGCCAGTATGATAAAGAATGCGGGATAGCCGCCGGTAAACAGCAGCCATAAAAACAGGGCCAGCAGCAGGGCATTTTTATAGGTTTTAGTGTTAATTGCTTTAACAAAATACAGCAAAATATAGGGCAGCCAGCAGGCCGAAATGATAAACGTAAAATGCTGCCCATTGCCCACAATTACGCCGCAGCCAATATAGGCTACACCCATTAGCAAGGCCACCCAATGGTTTTTGTACAGGTAGTTTACCAGCAAATACATGCCCAAACCTGCCAGCCAAATATGCAGAAACACTTCTACCGCATTGGCATGTGCGGTATAGTTGCCAAACAAGGCAAAAAGCCACAAGGGCATATACCAAGCCCCGCTTTGTGGGTCGGCATGTATAGGGTAACCGGCAAAGTTATAAGCGTTCCAAAGGGGCAACTCTCCACTGCGCAAGGCCGACACTATATGGTAGCGCCACGGAAAATACTGGTTAACCATATCCCACTTAAAGCAGTTGCTAAACGTAATTACCTGCCAATAAGCGGCAAAGGCCGTAATAAACAGCAGCGCCAGTGCGGTTAATAAATACTTGTTTCTATATAGATATTGTTGCAGCAATTGAGTGGAGAAATATTTTTCTTTGCAAAACAAACATAAAAAAACGATGAAACTGAAAAAATTACTTGTACCGGTGGTAATACTATTGGTGTTGGCTGCCTGTAAAACCGGCGAAAAGCTTGCCCTTAAGCTGAATTACGAGAAAGGTAAAAAATATTATTACACCAGCGTAAACACGCAAGAGGTGGAGCAAAGCGTAATGGGCAAAACCATTAAAAGCAAAACTACCACTACTACCGGCTATTTGTGGGAGGTAAAAGACATTGACAAAGAGGGCAACTTTTTAGTAACTATTACTTATGATAAAGTGGAGACTAAAAAAGAAGGCGAAGGTGCAGATAGCCCAAGCCCCATGAAAGACGACTTTATGAAAGGTTTCTCTTTTGATATGGTTGTAACACCTAAAGGCAAAGTGAAAGAAATAAAAGGCATGGAAAAAATGATGGAGCTGGCTATGAATGCTGCCATGCCCGATTCTCTTTCTGACGACCCATCAAACAAAGCCATGATGGAGCCGGTGAAAGAGATGTTGAAAAAGCAGTTTAGCGACAAAAGCATGAGCAGCCTGATGGAGCAAATGACGGATTACTTTCCGGAAGGCGAAGTAACCGTTGGCGATAAATGGGAGAAAGTAGTTAATATGTCTACCATTATGCCAATGAAAATAACATCAAGCTACACCGTAAAAGATATTAAGGACGGCGTTGCGATTATAGACGTAGAATCGAAAGTAGAACCGGGCGAAGGCGAGGCACTTATGGGTATGAAAGTAACCCTAAACGGCACGCAAAAAGGCACTATGGAGATTAACGTAAAAAGCGGCATTATTGTAAAAAGCACTATGGACCAAACTATGGATGGTACCGTGGGCATGATGGGCATGTCGTTTCCGATGAAGATTAATGGACAAACAACTATTGAAGCTATAGAACTTAACTAAGCCAAACTTTTGGTTTAAACAGGAAATGCGGCCCAAAGCCGCATTTTTTGTTTGCC
>JANOCJ010000268.1:0-6687 GCA_031412115.1 Flavobacteriales bacterium | reverse complement strand
CTTTATACGCCCTATGGGCTATAACCGCTTTATATTTATAAACTCAACCATGATTATAGAGTGGGTAATTGTAATGGTATACATACGCACCCATTTGCCCCCGGCGGCTAAACGCATTATGCCATGGTTTATAGCCGCTGTAGTAGTGCTTTATTTTACCCATTTAAGCTTTACCAGCTTTTTAGTATTTAATGGCATAGGTATAACCATAATAACAGGGTTGGCAATGGTTATGGCCATGTATGCTTTGTATACTATGCTTGAGAACCGCGAGGTTATGCAGCTTGAAACATCGGGCTACTTTTGGGCCAATGTGGGCTTTATAGTATTTTTTTCGGGCAACTTTGTGCTGTTTCTTTTTATCAATTATTTTGAGAAAACCGATGTTAGTGTGTTGCGCATTTTATGGCCTGCGGTACACAACACACTGCTGCTTGTTTACAGGCTGATAATAACAGTAGCCCTTACCCGCAAAACTATTTAACCCAAATACAATAAGTAACCCAATCACTCAACAATACAAAACTGAACAGTTAAACAAACAACCAAAAAACATGAAAAAAGTAGTACAAAACCCCGTATGGCTATACGCTATAGCCATATCTGCCAGCCTGCTGGTGGCCTGTGGCGGCCAAAGCGCGGGCGACAAAGAAAAAGCTGCTGCCGATAGTATTGCCCGGCTTGACAGTATTGCCCGGCTAGACAGTATTGCTATGCTTGACAGCCTTGGCGGCCAGCAAGACACCCTTGGCCAAAACGAATGTTATACTGTAGCAGGCCATTGCGAACCATCGTGCAGCACATCTATTGTAGATTTGCACCAAATAGACCAATCTACTTTTAACAGTATGGTAGGCAGCAACACCGGCACTACCTTTACCAAAGCCTATATGCTAAGCCTTATTGCAAACCTTAGCTGTGCTGATAATGATTATGTAGATATTCTTGAAAACCAACGCTCGCTGGTAATTAGCCTTAGCGCCGTGCAATGGAACACCCCATCTACCTTTCCTACCAACAACAGTATGTTCTCGCCCATGTTTATAACATACGTGTTTAACGCATACCCAACGGCCGATAATATTGAAATTTTTAAAGCCGCATCAATACCAGGCAACGTACCAACTGCCGCCTTTAAAGTAAAAGCCGGTAGCACAGTGCTATACTATGGCAACCACAATGATATTTACCCTTAATTAGTTCTCGGTTGGCAGTTGGCAGTTCTCAGTAATTGCTATGAACTGTGAACCGCCAACTGTAAACTTTAAAAAACAGGTAGTAGTTTAGGCTGCTGCCTTTTTTTGTTTTTATACAGTGGCGAGAAAAAATGCGTAACCAAAAAACCTCCCTACTGAGGCCCGTCCGAATGGATTATGCCATTCATCCGGGCGGAGGGTGGCACGAAGTGACGGGGGAGTTTGCGTTAGGGATAGTAGCGGTAGCCCACGCCGTAGGTGTGGCTATAGCGTATAGCCCGGCACGAGTGTAACGAGGGCAACGCCCACATTTTAATTGATAATTGAAAGAGAACAATTGCCAGTTAACAATAATACAGTATAATTGATTTTTGAAAAATGCTAGAACCTAGAAGCCAGAACCTAGAACCCAAAAAATGAACAACGTTGTTGTACTTGTACTTATTGCCACTATTGTAATGCTGGTGCTGGGCATTGGCATTGTTACCTTTTTTGTGCTTTACCAGCGGCGCATTATTAACCACCAAATGGAGATTACAAAAATAACCGAGCAAAAAGAGTTGGAACTTTTGCAGGCATCTATACAAAGTGAGGAGGCCGAGCGCAAACGCATTGCCGGCGAGCTTCACGATGATGTGGGGGTTACACTCTCATCCGTTCGCCTGTTTTTATACAAGGCCGATATTGATGCCGGGCTGCTGAATGAAAGCCGCCAGTTGTTAGACCAATCTATACAAAAAATACGCAACATATCGCACCAGCTTCAGCCCGACACGCTACTGCTGCTGGGGTTAGAATCGTCGTTACAATCGTTTGCTTCAACCATATCAAAAAGCGGTGTGCTGCGTGTGCAGTACATTGCCGTGCAAGAGCTGCCCAGGCTTAAAGATAATATTGAACTATCAGTCTACCGCATAGTGCAAGAGCTGGTAAACAACATTATGAAACACGCAGGGGCCACAGGCGTGCAAATACTGCCGCAAATAGATGGCAACAAGTTTTTTGTATACGTTACCCACAACGGCCAGGGCATAACCAACCAAGAGTTTGAAGACCGTATTTATACCAAAGGCACCACCGGCCTTAAAAATATTGTAAACCGCATAAAAAGTGTAGAGGGTACTATTGATTTTGGCTACGCCAACAACAGCTACCAAATAACTATTGCCGTGCCGGCGGTGGCTAAGTAGCCGAGAGGGAAGAGACGAGAGACGAGAGAACAGTGAATAATGAATAGTGAATAACAACATAGCCCACGGTTTCAACCGTGGGGATAGAGTAAAAAACAGATAACAAAACTGGGAACCGCGAACTGCGAACTACCAACTAAATAAAATAATATGTCAACCGTACGTTACGCAATTGCCGACGACCACAACATTTTTCGCAAAGGGCTGCGTCTGGTGCTGGCCGATGATACCAAACTACTATGCAGCGGCGAAGCCAACGATGGCCTGCAACTTATGGCCCTGCTTGATGAGCACCCTACCGATGTGGTGCTACTTGATATTAACATGCCCAACATGGATGGTATTGCCGTACTTAAAGCCCTGCGCGAGCAAAGCAGCGGCGTAAAAGTGGTAATACTAACCATGAATGATAGCGAGCAGTTTATTGCCAACCTTATGGAGCTTGGCGCCAACGGTTACCTTATAAAAAATGCCGAGGCCGACGAGGTAAAAATGGCCATACATGCCGTGTACGAAAATGGCTACTACTTTAACGACCTTGTAAGCAAAGTAATGCTTAAAAAGCTGGTTACCAAAAACGATATTAAGCCCAGCTTTAACAACGCCATTAAGCTTACCGACACCGATATTGAGGTGCTTAAACTTATTTGCAAAGAGCACACCAACGCCGAAATTGGCGAGAAAATATTTAAAAGCCCCCGCACTGTTGAGGGTATACGCGCCGGAATGCTAGAGAAGATTGGCGTGCGCAACACCGCCGGCCTGGTGCTATACGCCGTTAAAAGCGGTATTTACGAGGATTAGTTGGTAGTTGTTAGTTCGTAGTTGGTAGTTCTTAGCAAATCTCTCCCTTGGAAAGGGAGTACCCGAGTATAACGAGGGGGAGGGATTGTAATCACACGCAAACAAATCTCTCCCTTGGAAAGGGAGTACCTCTGACTGAAAGTCAGAGGGGAGGGATTATAATCAGGCGTAAGCAAATACAAATGGTAGCTATTGCCATGTAAAATTATAGTGTTGCCCCCAGCACAATAAATACGCACAAAGCTAAAAGAATGAGGGAGGGTAAGCGCCTACCAAATGGGTTTTGGGTTTTGAAATGAAAGTACTGGGCCGCTATCATAAACAAACCCATAATGGCCGCCGAAATTTGCACTAAGGCTACATACCAAATTCCTGCAATAAGCAGTGTTGCCAGTGCAATTTTTGATACCCCTACAAAGTTTCGGGCCAAATCGCTCAAACCAAATTGTTTAAACTCCTTAACTACATTATCGTACCTAAAAACCCACACATAAGCAACAGATAATGCCAAAACAATTTGTGCTAAAATTAAAACGTTCTTCATAGTATATTTTTAAATTTTTACTAATTATATACTTTTTTTACCCTTTGGCATATAAAACTAGGCTAATGTAACGTATTATAATGGTTGGGGGTTATGATTAACCTTTACTCGCCTTGTCCCCGAAGCCTTGTGGACAAAGCAGAATATGTTATGTGTTATTGGCAGGTAATAACACCTGCCAAGGCGCATAAATGATGTCTTAACGTGGCCAATTTTTTCTTATTCCTATTTTATAGAACATAGCTTTCATTTCCCATGTGATAGTTTTTCTTTTGCATATTTTAATCAATTGCTTTCGATACTTATTTTTTCTTAATCCATCCAACGCATAGACTAAGCTTCCACCGCAATCATCAAAATTGCCCGTAAGTAATTTTTCAACGATTAATGGTACTCCAGAATGAATTTTGAACCTTTTAAAAACATATGCTATTTTATCTAATTCACTTATTGATTCAGATTTTGCAAAAAGGACTTTTAATTGTTTGATGTTTTCTCTAAAAGCAGGCAAATCTTTTTCTTTTATTTCAGAGAAATATGCTATAATTTCCAGTTTCGATAAACTGCGTATTGTATTTATCATATTTGTAAAATTAGTTATTTTACTTTACCCCTATGAAACCAATAAAACTACTGGTTGAGGTAATGGGCTGGCTGCGGGTGTTTCTGTCGCCGGTTATTATAGGGGGTATTATAACATTTGTAGCCTACGGCTATACCCAAAATATAGTAGTAGCTATTGTAGGTTGCTTACTAAGCTTGGTTGCGGGTGTTTGGGTGGCCGAACGGATTCGTAAAAAACATGGTACCATTAATTTTATGAGCCGCACCATGGCTACGCCCGAGTTGGATAAAGAAGAGCCAACTAAAAACTAACAACTGGCAACTAACTACTACCTTTACCTTTATGAAACCCTTCCTCCTACCCATACTTATAGCCACCCTGCTTTTTGGTTGCACCGACCCTGTTGACGATGCCAAGAAATATTTTACCGATAACCAACAGTCGTTTGAGGTAATGGCCACGCAGCTTATAGCCCAAAACGATACCGTAAGCGATAAAACCCTTACCCTGTTTACCGACGATGTTGCCGACCCTGCGCTAAAAGCCGCTATGGCTAAAATAGCGCTGTACAACGTATCATTAACCCGCGAGGGCTGCCCCACTAAGGCTTACAACGCCCTATATGTGCAAATGAAACGCAAAACCGGCGGCCACAGCTACTACTACATATACAACAGCTGCACCATAGCCAAAGCCTACAGCGATGCCAAATACAAAGGCTTTGTAACCATTGCCCCCAACTGGGCCTATTTTATTGAAAAGCCCGCCCCTAATGGGTTTAATTAGTTTTATAGCACAAAAATGGTTTTGTGCAGTTAAAACATATTAACAACCTAAAAAATTTAGCGCTGATTTACACGCCATTGCTGTATTACAGCCATTGTTTAAAAATTAAAGTTGCAATGTTATGCAAACTTTAAGTAAAGTTGTTTATATTTGCACCAGTATAACACACGACATAACTTCTATATCATAGGCAAGTAGGTTTAGTTTTTGATTTGAAAAACCCCGGTTTACCGGGGTTTTTCTTTTGCAGTAACTAGTATTTTTTCAAGTAACGGTAGCAATTATTCACGTAAATGATAACGCACAAAGAGATTCAGAAAATAGATTTAGTTCCCCCCTTTCAACGCATTACCATTAGGTTGATAGCTGAAAACGCTGAAGACCAACAGGCCATTTTAAACGGTGGGCCCGCCATTGACGAATATATTAGCTACCATTTTAATGTAGTAAAGGTTGAAGATGCCCGCCCGCCTATTTATATTTTAAAAACGGAGGTTACTTCTTAGTTGCTAGTTGCCGGTTCACAGTTGCCGGTTCATTGTTCCCTGTTTCCCGTAGGGATGCCTTTGGCACATTGTTCCCTGTTCCCTGTTACCTCTTGGCTCTCCCCACTAGTCTCTCGGCTCTCCCCTCTCAGCTCCCCAAAAAAAGCAAGCCCCAACGCGGGTTTCGCATCGGGGCCTATATATGGTTTAAGCAAATGGTTACACACCGGGGTTTGCACCCGGCACTAAAAACCAGCTACGTTAAATGGGTTAATTATGCGTAAAACGCAATGTAAACAATGGCTGTAGCAATTGTAAGCGCTGCAATAACAATACTTGCAACATTGTCTGCTTTGATGGGGGTTGATTTTTCTGCTTTCATGGTACGGTTGTTTTAAAGGGTTAATTCTTTTTTACCATATTTCTAACGTTAAATATAACATAATATTTTACATTCAACAAGAAGAGCAGAAATTTTTATTCCTGACAATCAACAAATTACATAAAACAGCATGATGTAAGATTAGGCATGCCTAATTTTTTAGCTAGCATAGCCGAAAAATCTTACACGGGCGCGGCGTGTACAAACCAGCCCCCATTTTTATCAACCGGTAAATGTGCGTAAGTACGAGGTAAAAAAAGCCCCGCTGCGGTTGGAACAGGGCTTTTTATATAGGGTTATTACTTGTTAATCAAAATAGGTATAATAGATTTTTTTAACCCCTAAAAAGGTATTGCCAACGGTGGTTTGGCGGGTTACACGGCCTTTAAGGTCGTACTGGTGGGTGTACGTTTCAGATATGCCCACATTATCGGTATAGCTTTTTAATACGCTAATGCTTTTCTTGCCCAGGTAGGGCTGCCCAATGTTGCGGTATTCGGGCATGGTAATATCGTAGCTAAAGGTGGTTTTAAACACATCGGCACCGGTTTTAACGGTACGCTCGGCCAAATTGCCATATACATAAGTAAAGCTTTGCAGCACGTTGGTTAAACCATTTTCAAGCCGCGTTAAATGCTTATCGCTATCATAAAAATACACGTAATTTTCGCCGGTGCGGTGTATAACGTAGCCGTCGGCATTAAGCGTTAAAACCGCCTGACCGGTAACGGTAGT
>JANOCJ010000267.1:0-4518 GCA_031412115.1 Flavobacteriales bacterium | reverse complement strand
CAAGGCGACGGCGATGTGCTGGACGGCAACTGGATAACCGGCATTAACCCGGTAGATAAGTTTCGCTTAGGCACACAAGAGGATATGCCCGAAACAATGGCCAAAAACAAAGGCAAAAACAAATACTTTATGTTGCCCTTTTTATTGGGCCTTTTAGGTTTGATATTCCAATTTATGAAAGATAATAAACGGGCTTGGACGGTGCTTCTGCTCTTCCTGTTTATGGGTGTGTTAATCAACGTCTTTCTAAACCCTACGCCGCAGCAACCACGTGAGCGTGATTACGCTTACGTAGGCTCATTTTACGCCTATAGTATATGGGTAGGTTTGGGTGTACTTGGTTTGTATGACCTATTGCGCAAACGTACCGGCCAGCAGGGGGCTGCCATAGGTGCTACAGCACTTAGTATATTAATTGCCCCGGTAATTATGGCCAGCCAAAACTGGGACGACCATGACAGGTCGCATTGCTATACATCGGCCGACTTTGCTAAAAATTACCTCGATTCATGCGCGCCCAATGCCATATTATTTACCAATGGCGATAATGATACCTTCCCGCTTTGGTATGTGCAGGAGGTGGAAGGCTACCGTACCGATGTGCGCGTAGTTAACCTTAGCCTTTTGAATACCGATTGGTATGTAGACCAAATGAAACGTAAAGCTTATGAATCTGAACCGGTACCTTTCTCGCTTACGCAAGATGAGTATCGCCAAGGCAACCGCGATGCGGTATTGATTATTGACCAAAATCAGGATTCTACCGCTTATATGAACATTAATACTGCGATGAAACAAATACGCAGCGGAGAAGAATACCACCCACCACGCTACCAAAAAGGCTACCACTACTTTAAATCATCTCGCCTTGTAATACCGGTTGATAAAGAAAAAGTATTGAAAAATGGTACTGTTCCGGCTGAACTGGCCGATAAGGTTGACAATGTGTATTGGGATTTATCGGGCCACAATGTATTGTACAAAAAAGACCTGATGATACTTGACTTGTTGGCTACCAACAACTGGGAGCGACCTGTATACTTTGCCATTACCGTTGGCGATGATAGCTACCTTGGTTTAGAGCCATACTTCTCATTAGAAGGCCTTGCTTACCGTATTATACCGGTTCGTCAGGAGTCGCAAGACGGACAAGTAGGTACAGTAAACACCAAATTGATGTACGATAACGTGGTTAACAAATTCCGTTGGGGCAACATGAACGACGAGCGCGTTTACCTAAACGAGAACAACCTGCGTATGACAATGAACTTCCGCAACAACTTTGCCCGTTTGGCTACCGCCCTGTTAGAGCAAGGCAAAAAAGCTGAAGCTAAAAAAGCGCTTGACCGTTGCTTAGAGGTGATGCCTGATAAAACTGTTCCGTACAATTTCTATTGCTTACCTATTGCACAGGTGTATTTTGAGTTGGGCGAGAAACAAAAATCGAATGAGATTTTGACCCGCATTAAAGAATACATGAACCAAGAGTATGCTTACTACAAATCGTTAAGCCCATCAGCACAAAAAAGCATACGCAACACCATTTTGCGTACCGAGGCTATTATAAAACGTATTGACTATGTTGAGCAAATAATGAAAATGCGCGATGCCGGTATGGGCCAGCCCCAAGGCGCCCAAGACAGTGTAGCACAACAAAGCAATGCCCCTGCACAAAACGATACCCCGGCCAAACAGGCGGGCGGTAAAACAAATTAAAAGGCCTCACCCCCTAACCCCCTCTCCCAAAGAGAGGGGGAATAAATAAAAGGAAATGAGATTTTACACAATAACCCCTCCCCTATGGCTAAAAAGCTGGTACGGGAGGGGTTTTGTTTTTGATATAAAAACCAATAAAAAGGAAATCTTTTTAACCTTTGATGATGGCCCCGTGCCCGAAGTTACCCCTTGGGTGCTGGATGTGTTGAAACAATACAACGTAAAAGCTACCTTCTTCTGCATAGGTAAATATGTGGTTGAAAACCCCAAACTATACCAACGTATTTTATCCGAAGGCCACGCCGTAGGCAACCATACCTATACGCATGTAAATGGTTTTAAGACATCGTTAGCTGATTATATTGCAGAAGTAGAAGCCTGCGCCAAGGTGGTTAATTCAAAGCTATTTCGTCCGCCGTATGGCAAGGTGACGAGGCAGCAACGCAAATACATTAAACAACATTATACACCTGTAATGTGGTCGGTTTTAACAGGAGATTTTGATACCACACTATCCAACGAAAAATGTTTGGCACATACCATTAAACACACCAAACCCGGCGCGGTAGTTGTTTTTCACGATAGTGCAAAAGCCTTTGCTACGTTGCAAAAAGTGTTGCCGGAGTATTTGGAATGGCTTTTAAAAAATGGGTATGGGTTAGGAGTTATGGGTGATGAGTTGCGGTAAAATCATTGCGAGGAGCGCAGCGACGAAGCAAACTCTTCGATGACATTTAGTACTGAACTATCATCTGTGAGATTGCTTCTCCCGCAAGCGGGAGAAGCAATGACGATATACGCTACTACGCAAACAAATCCGCTATCTCCTGCGTGCTTAAACTACTTAATGGATTGTTGTTGCTGATAAAATCTTCGGCTAAAGCCCATTTGCGTTGTTGCAGGGCGAGGATTTTTTCCTCAATAGTATTCTTACAAATAAACTTATAGGCAATAACGTTTTTGGTTTGCCCAATGCGGTGCGCGCGGTTAATGGCTTGTGCCTCAACGGCAGGGTTCCACCAAGGGTCGAGCATAAAAACATAGTCGGCAGCGGTTAGGTTAAGCCCTACCCCACCCGCTTTTAAGCTAATAAGGAAAAACTTGGTATCGGCGTTTTCTTCAAACTCAGTTATCACCTCCTTGCGGTTGGTGGTGTTGCCAATAAGGTAGCTGTAGGGTATTTTATGGTGCTCAAACCACTCTTTAAAAAGGTTTAAGTGCTTTACAAATTGCGAGAAGATTAGCACCTTATGGTTCTCTTTCTTCAAGGTTTCCAGCAGGCGTATTACCTCATTAAACTTACCCGACCCTGCGTGGGTATGCTCTTCAATAATTTCTTTATCGTCTAACTTATCAAGGTTGGTAAGCTGCGGGTGATTAGCTATCAGGCGCAATTTCATTAAGCCTTGAAAGATGACCATCTTTGATTTTTCTACGCCTTCCTTCTCTATATTCTGCAAAATAACATTACGGTAATGCGATTTTTCGCGCTCGTATAACTCGGCCTGACGCTCGGTCATTTCGGTATAAAAAACACGCTCGGTAAGTGGTGGCAAATCTTTAGCTACTTGCTCTTTGGTACGCCTAAGTATAAACGGGTTTATTAGGGATTTTAGGCGCTTGCGGGCCATCTCGTCGTTGCGTTTCTCAATAGGCAATACAAATTCGCGCCTAAACATTTCGTAGCCACCCAGCAGGCCTGGGTTGGTAAATGATAACTGCGACCATAAGTCAATCAGCGAGTTCTCTACCGGCGTACCGGTTAAGGTTAGCTTGTGGCGGGAATTAAGCTGCTTTACCGCCTTATAACTTTGCGAATCGGGGTTTTTTATTAACTGGCTTTCATCCAGCACTACGTATTCAAAGTCAATCTTGCCCAATATATCCAAATCGTTGCGCACAACACCGTAGGTGGTTAATATAACCTGGCTGGTATACAGCGGCTTTATCAACTTGCTACGGAACGCCGACACATACTTAAACACTTTGATATTGGGGGCAAACTTATGCAGCTCATTCTCCCAATTATATATCAACGACGGGGGCATTACAATAAGCGTAGGGCGCTTTCGCACTTTTTCTTCAATGGCCATAGGCTGCACAATCTCACCTTCAAACAAACTTAGCTGCGATTTTGAAACATCTGCCGCAGCCTCATCTACCGGCTGCGAAACCACTACATGGTTGCCATTGCCGTTGCCATAAATATTTTGCAACAGGGCAATTACTTGTACCGTTTTACCCAAGCCCATATCATCAGCCAAACAGCCGCCCACATTAAATTCGCTAAGGGTGCGCATCCAACTATAACCATTGTGTTGGTAAGGGCGCAGTAAGGCGTTTAACCCCTCGGGGGCATCAAAAGTCAGGCCTTTATCGGCTCTATAAAAATCTTTAAACTTAATATCTACACTATGTCCACCGTCAATCAAGGCTTCTTCGGCCAGTGGGGCATGGTACTTTTTCAGGCGCATAGCATCGCCCTCAGCTTGGGCAAAAGCCATAATGGGGCGGTATTTTTCAAACCACTCATCGGGCAAAATGGCAATGCGACCATCGGGCAAACTATACTCGCGCATGTTGCGCAAAATGTTGTTTTTAAAGCGGATAAACGGTATCTTAAAACCCTCAAACTCAACAATACCGTAAAGGTCAAACCAATCGTTCTCCTCGCGGCTAAGGGTAAAATTCAGCTTTATATGGCCCGAATAATAGTTGTGCCCTTCAACATCAGTCTTAACCGAAATATGCGCTTTGGCAAGGGCATCGTTGCTTTTAGCTACCCAAGCCAGAATATCCCCA
>JANOCJ010000266.1:0-2753 GCA_031412115.1 Flavobacteriales bacterium | reverse complement strand
GGAGAATATGAACCGGCCCGAAAATATTGAATACCGCACACATTTTAATGTGGTAGAGCAGGAAACAAAGATGGATGAAGAGTTGAAAAGGTATTTACCCACCGATGAATTTGAGGCGGTTATAAAGAATAAAAACAGGGCTGCACAAATATTGGCGCACCAGTCGGCGGAGCTTAGAAACCTTTACGACAAAGGGTTTATAGAGCATAACCACCATGTAGAATTGTCGCTGATATTAAAAGAACTATACGACCACCAAGGCAAGTGCGAACGCATAAAAAACTTTCCTTATCCGCGCCAGTTTGCCAGCATCAACCTGTATTTTATCCGCCTGTTTGTAGTAATGGTGCCCTTTGGTTTGATAAGAGAGTTTGATAAATTGGGCGACCACATGATATGGCTTACCATACCTATGAGCGCCTTAGTATGCTGGGTTTTTTTAACCCTTGAAAGCATTGGCGAAAGTACCGAAAATCCTTTTGAAGGCGGCCCTAACGATGTACCCATTACAGCCCTTAGCCGCACTATTGAAATTGACCTGCGCGAGATGTTGGGCGAAACCGAACTGCCCCCGCCTGTGCAAGCTGTAAATAACATTTTAATGTAACCAAAACACAGGTGGTAGTTATTACTGCTCAATTGAGCAGTACTTTTGTAGCATAATACAACGCATTTTGATACTTAATTACGCCCTTAACCAACCCATTGCAAAGGTTTTTGAATGCCTTAGCAATATGCAAAAATTTTGCAGTGTGCACCCCGTTATTTACAAGGTAGATACACTGGATAACAACGAATATAAGTTTTACGAAAAATACGCCGGGGTCAGTTTTAGTTACTGTGTAAGCGTTACCGAAACTATGCCTTTAACGTACATTGCCATGTACTCAAAAGTGCAGCCGGGCGTGTATTTAAACCTGTATTTTAGGTTGAAAACAGAGAACGGAATTACGTATGTAGAAGAGGAAGTTGATGTTAAAGCCCCTATTATTATTAAGCAGGTTTTTGAACGGGTACTTAAAAAGGCACACCAAAAAATGTTTGCTAATATTGGTTGTATGTAATCGGTTTTATATTGAGCCAATTTCAAATAAGGGGTAATAAGGTTCGCAGTTGGGGCAGTGCTTTAAATAAACTGTAATGCGCTCATCGTCGGCATTGGGGTTAACAATATAAGTATCCCAAACCTGTGTTTTTGGCTTATTTTCGCGCACGGTAAAGGTATATTGCGGGTCGAAGATGGATGTGCCGAAATCTTCAAAAATTATCCTGTCTTTTTCTGCCCATAACGTGTAGCGGTATCCTCCTACGCCTTTGTTTAACACCGCTACAGCCAAGTACGACAGGTCGTACTGCTCTGCATAATCAAATACTTCGCTGTGCTCATAAAACACATATTGGCGCTCTCGGTAGTAGGTGCTGTCCAGCGTTTCGTTGCCTAGGCCATCGTAGCTGTAGTGTTCAATTTTTTCAACATCCCATACGCCGCCCTGCGCAGCCAATCGTTTGTACAAAACCTTTTCAGGAAAAATGTCGTTATCTTTACCGCAGGCGGCAAATAGTAAAGCCATTGTACTAAATAGATAAAATGCCTTTTTCATATTATTTATTTTTGCCAAGTGGAAGTTTAACTATTAATGATGTATTTAAATACCAACCCGTAAAAATGTTGGGTATTACGTTGTTTTGATAATCGTAATTTTGCGCTTGCACATTGTCTTCAAACAGTGTAAAATCTTTCGGAAAGTACTCGCTAAACAAGTTTTTTCCGGGGCTGCCATCGCTAAAAGCCTCCAAGTATTCTTCGCCCTCTTTTGGCTTAGCCCAGGCAAAAGAGCGGTATGCCCGCACTTGTAAAGCCAGGTACTTTAAAAAGTTTACACGCAAGCTTAAGCCCAGGTTAAAATCATTTTCCGTTATGCCTTTGTATATGCCATTTATCCAAAACTCAGGCCCAACAGATCGGTTGCTGCTATTGGCATAAGTAGCGTATGAAAATACCCTGCCGCCGCGTTGCGACACGCCAAACAGCAAACCAAAATCAACCCTTTTGCCAAACTTGCGGCTTATGTCAAAATTAAAATTCCAGGTAACAAAACGCAGCGTTATTTCGCGCCCGTTGTTATTAGTAAAAGTTGATGCCGATGTTTGGTTAAACGCACATTTGTTGTATTCAAAACCCATTATAGTTTTGTCCCACTCTACCATAGCGCCAAAGCCGCGAGAATAACCCACTGCAGTGCCACTAAAATCGCTAAGCGGAGTTTTTATTAAGGGGGCTAAGCCGGCATCATTGTTATACGATGCTACAAACTGGTTAAAGGGTTCGGGTTTCCAAAAATTTACCGTAGCGCCCATATTGCCGGTTAAATAAAATTTTATTTGGGCATTGCTTGTTTGGACAGCTATAAGCAATACAAAAAGTATCAATTTTTTCATGCTTTGAGGGTATTAAAATAAGTCAAACATAAATTGCATGCCTATATGCGAACAGCCCATGTTTTGGGTTGAATATTGGTTGTTTGCAACACCGGGGCCATTTATTTTATCGTTTACAAAAACCATATGCTCATCGTTCCACCACGATAGCATCCAATACAGCCTAAAATGCAGGTAGGTATTTTTATCGGGGTTTAGCCTGTACCGCAAATCAATATGCGGGGTGCTTGATGCGTTAACCAATAATAGCTTTGCCGTACTTGGCGATTTCCAGTAGGTTTCAAAATCATCATCATTTACCCTGCCACGTATTT
>JANOCJ010000265.1:0-1738 GCA_031412115.1 Flavobacteriales bacterium | reverse complement strand
ATGGTTTTATAAAGGGTTCTCGTTATACACTACATCTAATAATGTTTGGCCTACGGCCTTAAGCGTGTTTTTATCTACAGCATCCATATCATCTTTATGGGTATGCCAGTAGTATGGAAAGCGACTTACTGTGCCTTCGTCAAACTGTATAATATCAATACAGGGTATGCCCGTCATTTGTATTACATAGTAGTGGTCATCAATAATAGCAGAGCGTTCGCTGTTTACAAAATAATCGGCATACCCCAATTGCGATGCTTTTGTCCACACCTTGTCAACCACAAAGCCGGCAGAACCTGCCTCTCGGTAAAACTTGGCATTTTTACCACCTACCATATCTAACAAAATGCCGTATTGCGGCTTATAAAATGGTATAGGTGGATTTTTTGCCCAATACTGTGTGCCTAAGCAGTAGCTGTCTTGATATTGGCCTGTGGGTTCGCCTTGGTCTTCAGCATCAAAAAATATAATATCAACTCCTATGCCGGGGTTTTTAGCATGAATAATGCGGGCCATTTCAAGTAACACACCTACCCCACTGGCACCATCGTTAGCGCCCAATATGGGTTCGCTTTTACCATCTGTGTCCTGGTCGGCAACCCAGCGGCTATCCCAATGCGAGAATAGCATAACGCGCGTTTCTGCCTTAGGGTACAACCTGCCAATAATATTAAAAATGGTAAGGTTGCGGTTGTCGAAGGTCATAACCTGTCCGGTTTGCACTATTACCGTATCAGTAAACTGCTGCAGCTTATCTACCAAGTAGTTTTTACAATCAACATGGGCTTTGGTATTGGGCACACGCGGGCCAAAAGCTACCTGCTTTGCTACATAGCTATAGGCACTATCTTGGTTAAACGCCGGGGCCGATACTACGTTTGCCGGAGGGTTATCAACCGGTGGCTTATCGCCGGGGCCGCAGGCCGCAAGTAAAAGCAGGCCAACCGGCAGGGTTACTTTCAATATTTTTTTCATCCTATTAATTGGTATACGACCACGAAGTGCTCTCTTTACCATCTTTTATTTCAATATTCAATTTGGCCAACTGGTCGCGAATAAGGTCAGACGTTGCAAAGTCTTTATTGGCGCGGGCCGATTTGCGTTGCGCTATAATCAGTTGCATTAAGCCATCCAACACTTCTTCAGTATCTTCACTTACACTATCATCTTTCAGGCCAAGAATATCGAATATGAATGTTTGGTAGGCTTCTTTCAATTCAATAATAGCCCCTGCGGTTAACGATTCTGTACCTACTTTGGCGCTATTGATTACACGCACAACCTCAAAAAAGTTGGCAATAACCATTGGGCTGTTAATGTCGTCATTCAATGCTTCGTAGCAATCGGCCTTTAGTTTTTCAATATCAAAGGTTGACGTTTCGGCCGGTTTAACTTCATCTAACGTTTTATAGGCTGCCAGCAAACGTACCAAGCCTTTTGATGCTGCCTCTAATGCGGTGTTAGAAAAATCGAGCGTGCTGCGGTAGTGCGCCTGCAATATGAAAAAGCGTATAGCCATTGGCGAATAAGCCGCCGATAGCTCAGGATGTTTGCCGGTAAAAAATTCATCGAGGGTAATAAAGTTGCCCAACGATTTGCCCATTTTTTGACCGTTAATGGTTATCATATTATTGTGCATCCAATACTTGGCAGGCTCCTCTTTATAGGCTGCGTTGTTTTGGGCAATCTCGCACTCGTGGTGAGGAAATAGTAATTCCATACCCCCGCCATGAATGTC
>JANOCJ010000264.1:0-1945 GCA_031412115.1 Flavobacteriales bacterium | reverse complement strand
ATTTAAGGATTGAAGAAATTGCAAAAAAATACAACAGCAACCATATTGCCATTATGGGTGCTATAAATTTTATTGAAAGAAAGCAAGGTATAGGCTGGGCTATATTTGGAACAATTTGCGTTCCGTTTTTATCATGGCCTTTAACAATACCCCACTTGCTAAAAAAGCAAACCGACACATTTGTATATACCATAGTTTTTGATTTAAAAACAAGAGAAACTATGATGCTAAAGGTTAGCCATACGGGTATAGCTGATTACAGGGACGTAACAAAATCTATAGTTTACGACCATTTGAAGCAAGCAAATAGAACAGGAAAAAAGAAAAACCATTAGCCTTTTTAATTATGAAACATACAATAATACTTACCATTGTCCTTCTTGTTTTTGGCGCTAATGCAAATGCTCAAACACCCGGTTATTTAGGCCGGAGGGTACTACTATCTGTTAATGCAGGCCCTAACATAGCCTGGGGTGTAGGCACTGAATATTCATATTCAGATTCGTACAGCAAAAGGCGTATACTATTCCATTGGGGTGGCAGCATTGATTGGGTTTGCAACCGTCGCAATATGATAGGTTTTAAATACACATATTTTAAGCGTGATTTAGATATGCCCAGGTTAACCTTCTCTCCGGGTGACGAGCCGGGGGTAGCCGGTTCATTTCCTGCTGTGTTAAAAGGAAACCAATTTCTAATCCGTTGGACACATTCTATAGGCGATGTAAATAGCGATTTGCCTGCCCCGCTGGGTGTATTTTACGGCTTTGGATTGGGTGTTGGAATGCCACAACTAAATTATGCTAAAGGCTCGTTTTTAACTGAGCAGAATAAGCTTAACAACCTTGAGAAATTTAACTATGCATTTACCGACGTTACTGTTTTTGGTGGCACGCGCCGCGCTATAGGTAACAGGGTATTAGTATCATTTTTATTTGAAGTTAATTTATCGTGGGTTGGTTATGCAATGCAGGCAGCATTAAGCACCAACAGCGGCCCATTCTTTTTTAAAAGTGACGCAGGCTCAATGCCCGGCAAATACCAGGCAATTGAAAATAAACGAATGGCAAAATCGGCTTACTACAACAGCAGCCTTTTTGGCTTTAGTTTAGAACTTTCATTACTGCCGTTTTAATCACATTTTATTGCACAAAAAAGCCCCAACTAGTATGGTCGGGGCTTTTTTATTTTTATCAGTTTGATAATTCTTATAATCCTAACAAAATTTCTGTAGGGTTCTTTTTGCCGAATAACATTTTAGTTGGGTCTTCTAATAGTTGCTTAACGCGAACCAAGAAGCCAACACTCTCGCGGCCGTCAATAATGCGGTGGTCGTAGCTAAGAGCAACGTACATAATAGGACGAATTTCAACTTTGCCATTGATTGCTACCGGGCGCTCAACAACGTTGTGCATGCCTAAAATAGCGCTTTGGGGCGGGTTTAAAATGGGGGTTGATAGCATAGAGCCAAATACACCACCGTTGGTAATGGTAAAGGTTCCACCGGTCATATCATCAACCGTAATTTTACCATCGCGGGCTTTTTTAGCCATGGCGCCAATGCCTTTTTCAATCTCCGCCAAGCTCATGTTTTCGGCATTCCTCAACACAGGCACCATAAGGCCTTTGGGTGTACTAACGGCAACGCCAATATCAGCATAACCAAACGATACAATCTCTTCGCCATCAATCTGCGAGTTTACTTGAGGAAAATCTTGCAAGGCAATAGTAACCGCTTTGGTAAAGAATGACATGAAGCCAACGTTTACGCCATGCACCTCAGCAAACTTCTCTTTATACTGTTTGCGTATGTTCATTATGCCGCTCATGTCTACCTCGTTAAAGGTAGTAAGCATGGCCGTTTCCTGTTTAACAGAAACCAAACGTTGCGCTAATTTGCGGCGCAAGCTGGTCATTTTGTCGCGTTTCACTTCGCGGCTGTTTT
>JANOCJ010000263.1:0-6934 GCA_031412115.1 Flavobacteriales bacterium | reverse complement strand
CATCCGGGCCGCGGTGTTGAAGATAAAATTACGGATGGTTTTTCATCTGACGTAGTTAATGAGGTAATGAAGCCTGCCTTTAAAAAAGATCAGTATTACGAAGGCATTGATGCGGCTACCACAGCCATTATGCAACAGCTTAATGGCACTTACAAAGGCATACCAAAACGCACTAAAGGTTGGTCATTAACAGGCATTATATTTCTTGCCATAATTGCCTTTATTATTCTAACCACCATTTTTGGCAAACGCGGCGGTGGTGGCGGTAATGGGGGTGGTGGCGGCCTTGGTAGCGCCCTATTTTGGACCGCCCTTGGCAGTAGCCTAGGTAGCCGCGGTGGCAGTGGCGGCGGCTGGGGAGGCGGCGGCGGCAGTAGCGGCGGCTTTGGTGGCTTTGGCGGTGGCAGCTTTGGCGGCGGCGGGGCCAGCGGTAGCTGGTAATTCTTTAATGAAAAGTGAACAACGAAAAATGCTGTACATTGCAGCATAATATTTTCCATTTTTAGTTTTTCGTTTTTCATTAGTTATGATAGCAAACTCGCGCCGAGACAACATCTTTATAATTTTAGCAGGAGTATTTATTACCAACGCTTTAGTTGCCGAAATTATTGGCGGCAAACTTATTTCTGTCGACTTATCATTTGGCCCCTTTCACTGGGCTCCTTTTGTACTAAGTATGGGCATTTTGCCCTGGCCCATTGTATTTATTGCTACCGACTTAATTAATGAATATTTTGGCCGCAAAGGGGTACAAAAACTATCCATTTTAACAGCTTCGCTAATAGCTTACGGCTTTATCATCATCTTTTTGGCTATGCGTGTTCCCGCCTGGGAATTCTCCAACGTACAGGACTTTGAGTTTAACAAGGTGCTGGGCCAATCGCAACTAATAATTGTGGGCAGTATTACTGCCTTTTTGGTGGGGCAGATTGTAGACGTTTTTGTGTTTTGGTTTTTGCGCGAACGTACCGGCGGAAAGATGCTTTGGCTGCGCGCTACAGGCTCAACAGTTGTATCGCAGCTTATTGATTCCTTTATAGTTCTGGGCATTGCTTTTTATCTGCCCGACGTATTTAATTATTACGAAAAGCCCGTTGAAAAGCTGATGACCTTTGACCAATTTATTAAAATTGGTTTTACCGGCTATGCCTTTAAACTAATTATTGCTGTAGGGCTAACACCCGTTATTTATGCCGTGCACGCAGCTATTGATAAATATTTGGGTAAAGCAGAGGCACAAAAATTGATACAGCATACTGCAGAGGAAACGTTGCACCACAAAGTGCAGGAATAAACTAATTTGATAGTTAGGTGTATTGCTATGTAACTAATGTTATAGATAGCTTAGTTTTTTATCCTTATTTTTGATTTCTACTTTATAAGATGAATAAATTCCTTTCGTATTTAGCTGTTGCCCTGTTTGTTTTGGCGTCGTTTGCTACCAAAGCACAAATTCAAGACCCTGTAAAGTGGACTTACGAATACAAAAAAATTAGCGATACGGAAGGCGAACTGCTTTTTAAAGCTACTATTGAAAGCGGCTGGCACTTATACTCGCAATACAACCCACCATCAAAAGATGGGTTAGGCGGTGCTCGCCCCTTAATTTTTACCATCAAAAAAAATAGCAATTTTGAACTGGTAGGCAAGGTGGTAGAGCCCACTTACAAAAAAGAATACAACGATATTTGGGAAAGCGACGAATATTTTTTTAACAACAGCGCTGTTTTCAAACAAAAAATAAAACTTAAAACAGCCGGGTATTTTACCATTACCGGCAAGGTTGACGGCCAATCGTGCAAAGACATGTGCGTTGATGTGGGAGGCTCGTTTAAGATTGACATAAATATTGAAAACAAAGAAAAGGCTTCAGTTGACACTACTGGTTCTATAGCCGTGCCATCCGGCAAAACAGTTGATACAGTAGCCATAGTTAAACCGACAACTGCACCAGACGAAATATATTTTGACCGGATGCAAAAAGACAGCGGCGACTATAGTGGGCTGGAAACATCGTGCGGCAATGTTGAACCCGACAAACTGAATTTAGACTCACTTTGGTCAATATTTTTTTTAGCATTTGGCGCAGGCCTTTTGGCGCTGCTTATGCCCTGCTTATTTCCACTTATACCGCTTAACGTAAGTTTTTTTACCAAGCATAGCCCCACCCGTGCCAAAGGCATTTTTAATGCTATCGTATATGGCTTTTCCATCATTTTTATATTTGTTGTACCGGGTTATATTGTTACCAAAATATTTGGCTCAGATGCCTTAAATGCCTTATCAACCAGCGCTTTTTTCAATTGGCTGTTTTTTGTCGTTTTTATCCTTTTTGCCATATCATTTTTTGGCGCATTTGAAATTACGCTACCCAGCCGCTTTGTAAATAAAGTTGATAAACAGTCAGACCGTGGCGGCCTTGTTGGCATATTTTTTATGGCTTTTACTTTGGTGCTGGTATCATTCTCGTGCACCGGCCCTTTGTTAGGCACCCTTATGGTTGAGGCCGTATACAAAGGCGGCGATTTAGCCCTTGTTATTGGGCTGTTGGGTTTTGGTATTGGCTTAGCGTTGCCATTTATGCTGCTGGCTATATTCCCAAGTTGGTTAAGCACACTGCCAAAATCGGGCGGTTGGTTAAATACTGTAAAAGTTACCTTCGGTTTTATTGAACTGGCCCTGGCCATGAAATTTATATCGAACATAGACCTTGCCTACCATTGGGACTTTTTAAAACGTGAGCTTTTTATTTCTATATGGGTTGCCATTTTTGGTGCTATGGCTTTATACTTATTTGGCAAAATACGCACGGCTAAAGAAAGTGCTGTTGATGGTATTGGCACCTTTCGTATGATATTTGCCCTTACCACCTTATCGTTTACCATATACCTTAGCACGGGGCTGTTTGGCGGCCCGCTAAACTTGTTGGCAGGCTATATTCCCCCTGCATATTATAACGAGCGTAATACCGAACAGGCACATTGCCCACCGGGCTATAATTGCTTTAACGACCTTGATGCCGGTATGAATTACGCCAAGCAGCAAGGCAAACCGGTTATGATTGATTTTACCGGCTTTAACTGCGCCAACTGCCGCCAAATGGAAGACAATGTTTTTGCTAAGCCCGAGATTAAAAAACTGATTACCGAAGAGTACGTTTTAATATCGTTGTACTGCGATGATAAAGAAAGTTTGCCAGCCAGCCAGGTTTATACTTCATCCTTCTCTAACGAGGAAATAACTACCGTAGGCGGCAAATGGAGCGATTTGCAGAAAAAAACGTACAATAAAAATGCACAGCCTTTATATGTTTTGGTTGATAACGAAGGCAAGTTGTTAAATACACCGCGTGCATTTAATTTAGATATTGCAGCCTATAAAAAATTCTTAGACGAAGGCATTTGCCGTTATCAGTTGCGCAACAGCAAATAACATTTTACCAATGAAAAAAGCGGCCATACTATACCTTGCAATTATCCTTTTTAGTGCTTGCGCATCTACCGATTCCTCAGAATCGAAAAACGTAAGCCAGGAAGAGATTTGGCAAAGCTATTGGGTAGATTATAATGAAGCCGAAGAAAAGTTAACCGGCGGGGCAACCTTTCGCTTTGGCGGCTCAACCGGCACTACGCTGCAACTAACAGAACCATCAAAACTTACTTTTGAAGATACCGAACTTGACTTTACATCGGGCGTTTTAATAAAAGGGGTTATTGGTGGTACACATTATGGCTACGAAGGCCGAGGCACATACAAAGGCAAATACAGCTTTGAATATACCGACAATAATGGCAAATTATATGTTAATAGCATTAGCGCCAAGGCGTTGGAAGTTGACAGTGTTCCTGAAACACTAAACGCTGCCGGCAGTAATGTTATTACCTTTAAAACCGCACCATTAGCGGCAGGCGAAGATTTATCAATAAGCGTGAGCAAAGAAGACGGAAATACTGTTACTTTTGAAGACGTAAAAGTAAACGGCAAAAGTGCTTTTATTGAGGGCCAAACACTAAGCGAATTGGGCAACGGTAATGTTACCATTACCCTGAAAAAATATAAACGCGTAGAAAACCTTCAACAAGGCGGCCACTTAGGTGGGCAAATTAGCCTTACGTATAATACCAAGGCGTATGCAAGTAAAATTGCCAACGCCAAAAAACCTGTTGCAAAACAGGATAGCAGTGTAACAACAAACAATTAATAATAATGAGCAGCACTTTAGAAATTACCGGAAAACTGGTAAAAGTTATGGACGAGGTTAGCGGCCAAGGCAAAAATGGCACTTGGACCAAACGCGAATTTGTAATTGAAACCGTAGGCGAGCAATACCCTAAAAAGGTATGTGTATCAGCTTGGGGCGACAAAGCCGACAACCTGCGCAACGTAAAACCGGGCGATGAAATTAAAGTATCATTCAACATCGAATCGCGCGAGTATAACGAGCGTTGGTACACCGATGTGCGCGCATGGCGTATAGAGCGTGTTGGTGGCGGTGTAACCGAACAACAACCTTACGTACAACAAAGTGAAACTGCAGCTCCTGCCGGTAACTTTGAGAACTTTAACAACGGCCCAACAGACGATTTACCATTTTAATTATAGCCAATTTACTCGATAGTAAATTGGTTTTGTAGTGCTTGTATTGCCATTAAACAGTACCATTGCGTATTGTTTAATGGCTTTTTTTTGCCCTTTAGTTTCCGAACAGCGGGTTAATGTGTTTTTTCTCCCCTCGGTATTTCAACAAATATTTGTTGGCGAAATAAATTTCGGCAATGGCCGTTACTTACTCAAAACCAACAAGATGAAAAAACTAGTTACCCTCTTACTTCTATTTTGGTTTTACAGCTTTATTGCTAATGCGCAACAAAACTGGCTTATGCAAGCCGGTAGTGGTGGCAATGATGAGGCACTTGCCATTAGCACCGATGGCCAAGGTAATATAATTACCACAGGCTATTTTACCCAACCCTGTTTGTTTGGCACAACATCGCTTACACCCGCAGGCGCAGGAGATGTATTTGTTGCTAAGCAAAATGCTGCCGGGGTATACCAATGGGCTATTAAGGCAGGTGGTTCAGGGTCAGACCGTGGCTTGGCCATTTGTACCGATGCGCAAGGCAATACCTATATTACCGGTTTTTATTCGGGCACAGCGCAATTCGGTTCGTTTACGCTTACATCCAATAGTGCGTCGCAAGATGTGTTTGTTGCAAAGCTTGATGCCGCAGGAACATTTGTATATGCTGTTTCTTTTGGTGGCAGTAGCATTGAATTGCCCTCCGGCATTGCGGTAGATAATCAAAACAATGTGGTTTTAACAGGCCAGTTTAAGGGGACCGGCGTGTTTGGATTAAACCAATTTGTAAGCTTGATTGACCCATCAACCAACCTATCATCTTACGATATTTTTATATTAAAACTTGATGCCGCAGGTGCATTGTTGTGGGCTAAACATGGCAAAGCCAAAAAAGACGACCGGGGCTTGCAAGCAACTACCGATGCTAGCGGAAACATATACCTTACCGGGCAGTTTACCGATACGTTAAAATTTACCCAAACCTACCCTAACGTAGCCTACAATGTGGGCTATTTGTTAAAGTTATCGCCCACCGGGCAAGAGCTTTGGTTTAGCCGTATACAAGCAGCACTAACCGCTATAACCGGATTGGTTTGCAAAGGCGATGAGCTATTTTTAACCGGCGATTTTTTAGGGCAAATGACTTTTGCCGGGCCTCCATCTATAACCCTTGCATCAACCTATCCTAAAAAAATATTTATTGCAAAGTATAACACCAGTGGAACACCACTTTGGGCGCAGGCAGATGGGTCGTACAACGGATTATACTCGCGCAATATTGCTGTAGATGGTAATGGCAATGCCTACATTACAGGCAATTTTAAATGTACCCTTTCAGAGTACTCGGCAGAGTATGATATAGCTGTATTTAACAGTGTTGGCTTTCGCGATGTGTTTGTTACCAAATACAGCAACAGCGGACAAAAAATATGGGAACGCCAACTGGGTGGCACCGGCGATGATTATGCCGCAGGCATTATTGTTAACACCGAAGACAGGCCTGTAATATGCGGCAGTTTTGAGAAGTTTTTTAACGTACCGGCTACGCCTTCCTTTATTACCTATCCGCAAAATGCAAACATTGCATCCTTTGGCCCTAACCCCTTTTTAAATTTTTGCAATGATGATGATTATGGCAACTTTGTTAGTATAAAATCGGCAGGAAATAAAGATGTGTTGACTATGATGCCTGTTGATTTATCTCGACAGCCTTATGACTATTATGACCGCGGCAACGGCGGCCCTTGTGTACGCGATACTTTATTGCCTTATTTAAACCAGCAACAAGATACCATTAGCGCCTGCGGAATGGTACGGCTATACCCAACTTTGCGCACCGGGCTTGACAATGCCATTGGCCCCGAATATGAATACTTATGGTCAAACGGTGCTACTAACGATACAATAGAGGTAACCACCACCGGGCAATACATTTTAAACTACAATTTTAAAGATGATTGCCATACTTTTTCTGACACCATTTATGTAGAAATTTTTCCTAACCCGCCTAGTGTAAATATCACTTCAACTTATGGGCCAATACTGCGCACTACGCCCATATTTGACTGCGAGGATAAACTACTTGTACTAGAAGGAGACACAGCAATTTTAACCGGCAATACTCCTCCTCAGGGATTAATATCATACTGGACAACCCCATCGGGTCAAACTATTAATAATACAACCAGCATTGCCGCTTGGCAATCGGGTACCTATACTTATTTTATTACCACCCCAAATGGATTGTGCCAAAAATCGGGCTGTGTACAAGTTGTATTATTTAGCTACGGAACTGGTTCAAACGCCCTGCCCGGCAGCGGAGGCGGCTTTGCGTTTAATCCCCAATTATATTTT
>JANOCJ010000262.1:0-2933 GCA_031412115.1 Flavobacteriales bacterium | reverse complement strand
GTTGCTGGCCGATGATATGGTACGGATACCATCAATACCGTTAATAGATTTCTCTAAGGGTTCGGTTATTTGCGATTCTATAACCTCGGCATTGGCGCCGGTGTAGTTGGTACGCACAGTAATAATTGGAGGGTCGATAGACGGGTACTCGCGCACCCCAAGGTAGGTATACCCCAAGCCCCCAAAGAGCATGATGATAACCGACATTACTATAGCCAATACAGGCCTTTGTATACTAAGCGTGGATAAATTCATTACTTCCTGATGCCTTTAATTACCACGTCCATATCATCGCGCAACGCCATAATGCCTGTTACTACCAGCGTATCGCCTTGCGCCAAACCGTTTATTATTTGTATGGTAGAATCGTTGCGCATGCCGGTTTCAAGCTGCACAGTTTTTACTTTGCCTCCTTTTATAACATAGGCCTTTTGCCCGCGAACTGTAGGCGTAAGCGCCTCGGTAGGTATAAGAAACGATGCCACATCTTCAGTAAGCGATAACGTAACCTGTGCAAACGCCCCGGGAAAAACTTTGGTGCCGTTGTTATTATACAATGCACGTACTTTAAGGCTGCGGGTGGCAGGGTCTATCTTTGGTTCAATGGCATATATCTTAGCCCTAAAATTTTCGCCGTAGGTGCCGGTAGTAAATACAATATCGCTATTGTTTTTTACTTGCGATGCGTAACGCTCGGGCACACTAAAATCAATTTTAAGCGGGTTTAGTTGTTGAATTACTGCTACTATAGTTGCAGGTGTTGCGTAGCTGCCCTGGCTAACATTTTTAAGGCCTATAACCCCATCAAACGGGGCATAAATTTCGGTTTTGTCAATTTCGGCTTGGGTAAAATCAATATCCGATTGCAGGCTTTGCGAGGTATTCAATGCCATATCATAATCCTCTTGGCTAATGCCATTAATCTTCAATAGGCTCTCCAGCCTACCCTTCTTTTCATCAGCCAGTTTTAGTTGGGCTTTAAGTTTGCGTAAGGTGGCTTGCAGGTCGGCATCGTTTATTTTAACCAATAATTGGCCTTTACGCACATTGCTACCTTCGATAAAGTTTATCTGTACTATTTTTCCGCTGGTTTCGGGCCTAAGCTCTACTTCTTCGTTAGCAATTATATCGCCGGTAATAATAATGGTATTAGATACCATGGCGTTTTTAACAACAGTAACGGTAACAGGCGCAGGAGGTTGCTTACCCGGCGGGCCTTGCGCTGCCTTTTTATCCTTATCAATAACAAAGATTTTTATAAGTACTAATGCAACTATGGCAACTATAATAATAAGGGGAAGGAGGACTTTTTTCATGGCTGTGAGGTACTACAATAAAAGTACCAAATATGGTTTCTTCAGTTTGTAAAGGTAAGAAACCAACAGCCTCTATTAATGTTCAAACTTTAAACACTTTTTACAACGTATTAATACGCTGCATTAAAGGCCGCACTTTACTACGGCTAACAGGTACTAAAATATTATTTACAATTAGCGAGTTATCTTCAATCCGGCTAATTTTATCTAAGCGGACTATAAACGAATTGTGTACGCGCATAAAATCTTTACTGGGGAGCGATTCCTCCAGCGATTTCATGGTAGAATGTATAGTGAATTTTTTAGCGGCAGTTTGTATCTGCACATAGTCGGCAAGGGCTTCTATATACTGTATATCAGTATATAATATCTTTTCAAATATCTTATTTATGCGGATGAAAAGGTATTCTGAACTGTTTTGCTCAGCAGCAGGGGTATTTTGTTTGGCGCGCTTTAGCACCTTCATCATGGTTTTTACAAAGCGCTCTTCAGCAAAGGGTTTTACTAAAAAGTCGGCAACATCATGTTCAAAGGCATCGGCAGCGTAGTCTTTGTTAGATGTCATCATAACCACCTGTGCCTTATTATTCTCAAGCGATTTAAGGAATTGAAAACCCGTCATGCCAGGCATATTAACATCAAGAAAAACAAGGTCTATCTTGTTATCGCCCATAAGCCTTACTGCTTCAATAGCACTGGCGCATAACCCTGTTAGCACAACCTCGGGCCACAAAGCAAGCTTTGCCTCTAGGTCAATGCGAACCATTTCATCATCATCTACAACCAGGCACCGTAATTCCATTCAGTACAAAAGTAGTTAATCTCAAAGTAATTATAGTTCCATTTTTCCATTCTACGCATAAAAAAAACCTATTGATCGACAGAAACTTACCGTTTATCGAAATCATATAACGCTGATGAACAATGCACAATAATTTTGGGTTGAACAGTATAAGGAACTATTTAACAAACAAAAGAAACAACTATTATGAAAACTGCGACAAAATTTAAAAAGGCGATAGGCTTAGCATTGCTAAGTTTTATTTTGCTTATTTCTTCCCAATCAACACTAAATGCACAACAAAAAAATGCCATTGGCCTACGTCTGGGATACGTTCCCGGTATAACCTATAAGCGCTATTTTGCTAATAACGGAGGCGTTGAGCTTATACTGCAAACAGGTTATAGAGGTATATTATTTACCGGCTTATATGAGTGGCATTTCCCCTTTCCTACCGCACCGGGCTTATTTGCCTATGTTGGTGTTGGTGGGCATATAGGTGGCTATAACCGTGTTTGGGGCTACCGCAAAGGCAAAGGCCCATATGATGATGTGTATATATACGAAAGCAGGCCAAGTGTGGGCATTGATGCCATTGTTGGTTTAGAATATCGGATACCGTCAGTACCAATAACACTTGGGCTTGACATAAAACCATCTATAGACTTTTACTACCGATCAGCCTACGGAAGGTATGATGGAGCATTGAGCATACGATTTAGATTTTAATTACATGTTGCTAGTTCTGAGTTCTGAGTAAATAAACACTTGGAAATAGCAACTAGGAACTAGAAACTAAAAAAAAATCTATCAGTGTTTTAAATGCATTGCAACAA
>JANOCJ010000261.1:0-2279 GCA_031412115.1 Flavobacteriales bacterium | reverse complement strand
GTGCGGGCGGTAATAAGGTCGCCAAACCATTGGTGGGCGAGCTCGTGGGCATTTACACCAACATAGGGGCGGTCAAGGTAGCTGCGCTCATCTACCAAAAAGAAATCGCCATACAGCGTAGCGGTTGTGTTTTCCATAGCGCCGAACATAAAATCTTGCACGGGTATTTGCGAGTAGCTTTCCCAGCCATAAGGCACTCCAATTTCGGTTTCAAAAAAGTCGAACATCTGCTCGCTATAACGGTAGGTAGCCTCTACACGGTCAGCCAAATCAGGGTAATACCACAGGTGCATAGGCACCCCACTTTTCGATTTTGTTTCTTTAATATCGTACAACCCAATGCCTAACATAAGCAGGTATGAGCTATGTGGGTTTTTCATTTTATAATGCCAGCGCATCAAACCGTCTTTCTGTTTTTTAGCACCTAAAAATGTACCGTTTGACAGTACTTTATATGGCTCAGGAAAGTCGATAATGGTTTCGGTTGTCAATTTGTCATTTTGTCCGTCGTAGCTGGGTATCCAGTAGCGGTTGTCTTCGGCTTGGCCTTGGGTCCATATTTGCTTGCGCGATATATTGCGAGCATCATTCCAGCCCACAAAATACAAGCCTTTGCGGGGCGTAGCTTCATATTCAATAGTTAAACTATCCAATACATCCCATTTTAGGGTTGATGCAAAAAATATGGTAACACCGTCTTTATTGGTGGTGAATTTTAAGTCCTTTCCGCGTTGTTTTACGGTTTTAATGGTAATGCCGGGGCCATCTAAAAACAAGGTGTCGCTTTTTTGTGCCAAACCCTTGTATATATGTGTAACGGTGCCAAATACCTTACCGGCAGGGCCGTCAAACCTTACCTGTAGGCGCATGTGTTGCATATCTACATTATGCTGGCGCGGGGTAGCAATAGGGTCGGTTAAAAACGACTTTTCAACAGGCTGGGCGGCTACATGCAACGCAAGCAGCGACAGGATGGCAATACCGAATTTTTTCATGTTGTTTATTAAATTAAGAGGCAAAGCTAATTAATAGATGCCAAACCAAGCTACCTTCGCATAAGTCAAATAGTCAGTTAAAACTATTTGGCAGCATTGTTGTTCAATACACTACTAAAACACATTAAAATTTAAATACAATGGCATTAGAAATAACAGACGCCAACTTTGAAGAGCTGGTAATGAAATCGGATAAACCCGTACTGGTTGATTTTTGGGCAGAATGGTGTGGCCCTTGCCGCATGGTTGGCCCTATAGTTGAAGAACTTGCTAAAGAATACGAAGGCAAAGCCGTAATTGGCAAGCTTGATGTTGATGCAAACTCTAACATACCCGTACAATTTGGCGTACGTAACATACCTACGCTTTTAATATTTAAAAACGGACAGTTGGTAGATAAGCAGGTAGGCGCTGTGCCGAAAAGCGTATTGGCCGAGAAATTGGAAAAGCAATTGTAAATATTTGAATACTTGTTTTAGAAGAAGCCTTGTTGGAAACAGCAGGGCTTTTTTATTGCGAAATTAAAGTCTTAATAATTTGTAATCCTAAGGATAAAGGGAGTTAGCTGTACAGTATCGCCTTTGGTATTTAGTGCTCTTATATCATCAAAAAATATTTTTTTTACTCCGGGCAAATGGTCAACAAATAGTTTGGGTAAATTTTTCCATGTTGTCATATAAGCCTCGTGGTATTCATTGGCATGTGTATAGCCAACAATACACGATAAAATAGTATAACTACTGTTAGAACATAAACCGTTAAAATCAGGATAATCGCTTTTGGGTAAATATACCTCTTGCGTTTTAGCTACGCCCTTTACAAATTGCATGCAGCGCGATGGCCTGTTGTAGCTGGCAATGGTAGTATCGTTAAGAATTGTTGTTTGAGAAAACGCATAGTTGCATACAAAAAGTACCAATAGCAAAAAACAACCTTTCATTCGTTTCAGTTTTGATAAATGAAACGAGAGAAAAATAGAAAGGTTAGGTTTTTTACCTCTCCCCGTCTTCTCCTTCGGAGAATCCACCCCTCTCCATTGTATGGAGAGGGGAAAGCCACGGCGAAGCCGGGGCAGGGGAGAGGTTACTACTCAGCTACCGCCCCGCCTTTATACAATTGCTTTTTATAGCGGATGGATGGTGATTTAATTAATGGGCCTAAACCCAGTTTGTCCCACTTAGCATCAACAGCAGCAATGGTAGCATCATCGGCGCAGATTATGTTGGGCCAGTCGCGGTCAAAGTTGTCAAGCTCTTTGGTTTTGCGGGTTCCGTCAAGGCCAAT
>JANOCJ010000260.1:0-1689 GCA_031412115.1 Flavobacteriales bacterium | reverse complement strand
TATAGTTATTAATATGGTAGTTTAAGTCTAGCGTAGTGTTTTGGGCAAAGGTATAAGCTGTGCCTGCTGGCAATTCAATATCGCCGGGGTTTGTCCAGGCTAATAAATAATTGGTTTGGTCAGGAAAAACATTGGCTACGTTTACACCGCGCAAACCATCAGCCATTGAACCTTCTTGGCCCGGCTCAAACCTAAATAAGATGTAATGGTGAGAATACGAGTTCATAAACAATGTAATACGGGTAACTTCAACCGTATCGGGCAAATCAAGTTTATATTTAAGGTAGTATTCAAATTCCTCTCCGGGCTCTAAAAACACCTTGCCCAATTTTACCTGTACACCTGTGCCTGCCGCAGGTGCAGCGGGAATAGGCAAATCAGCAAGGCCTTGGCCGTTGTAGTAGTTTGCTACTACTGATTCGTCCTCAACATTGGTATTAAGAGGGGCGCTGTGGTAAATCCATTGGCGCACCAATTCAGTTTCAATATTAGTTAGTGGAGTTTGTGCGTTAGGCATTTGCGCACCTTCATTAGTGCCAAGGGCATAAAAACCATCTTCAAAAGTAGAGTGGGCTACTTTTTTAAACAAAAAGCTACGCTCAGGCGAGCCCGGCGCTATGTATTTATACCCTTTAGCTGCAGCCGCTGCGTTTGCAGGGGTAACGTTTACCAGGTTGTTAAATACTGCTTGTTTTTTTTGTGTTGCATTACCGCTGCCTTCAAGGTCTAAACCCTGGGTAGGGGCAGCGTTAGAGTGGCAACTAACACATTTGGCTTGAAACAGGTCATAAATGCGCTGAAAGCCAAATTGTTGGGCGTTTGCATTGGTTGCAGCCATAAGCACCAATAACCCTACAGGTAAAAATTTTTTCATGTGTGGATTAAAATATAGAAAACCAAAGTTATTGATAAAAAAAGAAAAGAAAAAACTATTTTTCAAAATATATTTTACCTTATCAGGGTAACCGTTCCATTCCTTACCCCTTTTATAATACGTTGGTTTTCAAAGCCCGAAAATTCTATGTTGTAAACATATACATCGGTAGGGCATACTAGGCCGTTAATTGTGCCATCCCAAAAGGCATTGGTATTGTTTATTGAGGTGTATAGCAACTCGCCCCAGCGGTTGTAAATCCTAAGGGTATAGTCTATAGGGTACTCAATAACGGGCTTAAATATATCGTTGTGGTGGTCGCCATCGGGCGTAAAGGCGTTGGGTATAAACAACGAGAGGCAAACCGTATCCGTTACCACTGTTGTAAAGGTGTTTTCGCAACCATTGTTATCGGTAACAGTTACAGTGTATGTACCAGCCAAATCAGCCTCCATTATACGGTCGTTGCTACCGCCGTTCCATTCGTAAGTAGTAAAACTGCCGGGGTCAAGGTTAAGCTCTTCGCCTAAACATATATTATAATGCGGCTCCAGCTTAGTGGTGGGTAGTGGTGTTACCGTTACATTTTTTGTAGTGCTTGCTGTGCAGCCATTTTCATCTACCGTTAGGCTAATGGTTTTTACGCCTTCGCTTATCCAGCTTGCGGTTACAGGGCCTTGGCCTGTTCCGGTTAATGTGCCGCCGTCAGCATCCCAAGTGTAGGTAGATGTGGGCAAGCCTAAGCCGGTAAAAGTTATAGCCAGCAAATCGTTTACGCAAACGGTGGGTTTAAAATCAATTACAGCCGTTGGCTG
>JANOCJ010000259.1:0-8692 GCA_031412115.1 Flavobacteriales bacterium | reverse complement strand
TTATTAAGCACACTTTTAGGCCCTGAAAGGGTAACACTGTCGGGCATCATTTTTATTGAGCCTTCCATGTACTGTTTTTCATACCCAATGCCCGATTTAAAAACTACAGGCACTTTTTTACCGGCCCGTTCAACGGCGCTTAAAAAGATGGTATCGGGGTCTATTTTCAGAATTTTTACCTCGTTGCTCAACAGGTGCGACACCAGTTCGGGGTGGGTATTAAGCAGGATATACGACTCTGCCCTGCGGAAATTTTTATAAATACGGTAGTCGTTAAAGTCAATAAGTACCGTGTGCGACTTGTTATTGTATCGATAACCCACAATATTGTAGCCATAATCTTCCAACTCTACCGAAATAGTTTCGGGCAGGTTAGCCTCTTTAATGCCAAATTGGCCCAGGTTAGTGTATTGTAAATTAAATTCTACATATACTTTGTAGGGGCGCGTAAGCGATGTTAGCACCCACAGAAAGCCTGCTACCAATAGGCATACCAAAAAAGGCCACAGCCTGCTCTCGCGGCTAAAAACCTTTTTTAGTGCACCCGATGTAAGTATGTCTTGCGGAGTCAAACGTAAATTGCCTTTAGGGCAAATTTAGTCAAACAAGGTTATTTTCCCTCCGGTTTATTTAATGCCATGGTAGATTCAGGCGAAACAGCAGATTTTTCAATCTTCATTTTGCTGCCGCCTTCCATTTCTACCACAAAGGTAGTGTCGCCAACTTCAACAATTTTGCCGTGTACGCCACCTATGGTAATTATTTTGTCGCCTTTTTTAACCCCCTCGCGGAAATTTTTGGCTTCTTTGGCTTTTTTAGTTTGTGGGCGAATCATAAAGAAGTAAAAAACTATCACCATCATGCCCAGCATAATAAACATGCTGCCACCGCCGCCGCCTTGCCCTTGGGCGCCACCGGCCATTAAAAATATACTTAAAAAATGTGTCATTGATATGTTGTTGTATTTAGAATAAGGTCAAAAAAAATTATTTCTGCACCATGCCTTTTATTTTAAGCTTTACAGAGTTTGGGGTAGTATTGGCATATACTACAATGGTTTTTTCAATAGGCGTTGCCGATGCTTTGTGCGCACTGTTAAACTCAGCAACAATCTCACTTTCAGCACCCGGGGCAATAGGCTCCTCCGGTTTGCTGGCAACGGTGCAGCCGCAGGTTGTGCCTACGTCTGATATTATCAGGTTGCTTTTGCCGGTGTTTTTAAACTTAAATGAATGCTTAATTTTATCGCCGTCTTTAATGGTTCCAAAATCAAATTCAGTTTCGGCAAACTCCATTTTGGGTTGGGTTTCAGGGTCGTAATCGCCCGAAGCCGTTGCAGGGTTGTTTACATCATCGGCCGATATACCGCTTTTACCGCCGCAGGCAGCCAGTAGCGCAACTAATCCTATTGATAGGGCAAATACTTTAACTTTCATCGTTGTTATAATTGGTTGCGCAAAATTAGTAAAAATTCAAGGGCTAGCGCAGATTGTTATTTAACCCTGTGTTTGTTGTCGGTTAAAAAGGCTTTCCAACCGGTATAACTCTTAGACGTACCAGCCGCCGGAATATTTTGATAGAAGTGACAAACCGCTGCTGCCAGGCCATCGGTGGCATCCAATTTAGCCGGCATATCGGTAATTTTTAGTGTTTGCTGCAACATAGCCGCCACTTGCTCCTTACTGGCCGCGCCGCGCCCTGTTATTGATTGTTTTATACGTGTTGGAGCATACTCAAATGCAGGGATATTTTTAGCTAACGCCGCCGCTATAGCAACGCCTTGCGCCCTTCCCAGCTTAAGCATACTCTGCACATTCTTCCCAAAAAACGGTGCTTCTATTGATAGTTCGTCGGGGTGGTGGGTTTCTATTAATTCCGTAATGCGGTTGAAGATAGTTTGCAGCTTCAGCATAGGGTCGTCAAGCTTCTGCATATCAACAATACCCATGGTTACCAGCGTCATTTTTTGGCCTGTGCAGGTAATAATACCGTACCCTAATATGTTGGTGCCGGGGTCAATACCCAAAATAACGCGCTCGGTTGTGTTACCCATACTGCAAAGCTATGGCTTATTTAGTAATTTTGCGCCCTTGAAGAAGCGGGGTAAAATAGGATTTTTGTTGGCGGTGAAGGTTATTACCACCATTGGTGTTGGCATTTACCTATATAGCAAAATAAAAAGCGGCACTTTTAATATTGATTATACCGCTGCAAACCCTTGGTATTTGCTGGCTGCTTTTGCGCTAACGCCCCTTAACTGGTTGGTAGAAAGCCTTAAATGGAAAATTTTAGCCGCGCAAGTAGAGTCCATCAGCACCTGGACAGCAGTAAAAGCAACGCTTTCGGGCTTGGCATCGTCCGTTATAACCCCCTTCCGCCTTGGCGACCCGGTAGGTAAAGTATTATTTTTGCAAGAAGGCAACCGTGTGCAAGGCGCATTTTTAAGCGTTACCGGTAGTTTATTGCAACTGGCTGTTACCATTATAGCCGGTGTTGTGGGGCTTGTTGCCGTTAGTTTCTCTATGGCTGCTGATATGTTTTCATCGTACTATTATACAGGTATTTTAGTTATAGCTGTTGCCACAGTAGCAGGCGTTGCAGCATTTTTTTATATCAAGAAAAAACACGCCGAAACACTGAAAGCCACACTGGAGATTGGTATAAAAAAACTGGCTACCGTTTTCTTACTAAGCAGCTTTCGCTATGCATTGTTTATTGTACAGTTTATGTTGGTTTTCTTTGCCTACGGCGATTTTAACCCTCTAACCATTGCCATGCTGGTGCCTGTTTACTTTTTTGTAGCGGCCTTTGTGCCTATGTTTATTGTTACCGAAGGCCCTACCCGTGGCGCAATTGCGCTGGCTGTTTTTATTGGGCTAGGCCATGCTTTTTCTGCTGCCACTATGGTGTGGATTATCAATTTGCTAATTCCGGCTGTTATAGGCTTAATTTTTATTTGGCAACATAAAAGCAAAAACCCAACCGTTGAACCTGTTAACTTGCAGCCTGAAAATTGATTATAGCACTTAAAATAATATTTACGCTGGCGGCCCTAATGGTGGGGCTTTACACGCTGTTTTTGGCAATTGCTTTACAGGGCTGGCTTAAGCTGCCGCAAATGCTTTTTAAGCCGAAGACCAACTACAACACCAATATATCAGTTGTAATTGCTGCGCGCAATGAGGAAGAAAACATCATCCACCTATTAAATGATTTTGCTGCACAAAGCTATCCTAAAAACCTTACTGAGATTGTAATTGCCGACGACGCATCGGATGACCAAACCGTTGCCGCTATTAAAGGATTTCAAGCCCAACACCCTGAGTTGAACATTAAGTTGGTGGAGATGCAGGACGAAGAGGGCATTATATCGTACAAAAAACGTGCGTTGAGCGAAGCCATCAAACAATCGACCGGCAAGCTGATTATTACTACGGATGCAGATTGCCGCTTTGGCCCGCAGCGGTTAGAAGCTATTGTTGCTTACTACGAAGAACACCCTGTTTCGCTCATACTATTGCCTGTTGTATTTCATAACGAGAAATCGCTGTTCGAGATGGTGCAGTCGCTAGAGTTTACAGGCATAATGGGTATTACCGCAGCATCGGCAGCGCTAAACAGGCCGGTATCGTGCAATGGTGCTAACCTTGCCATAGAGCGTAAATTGTTTGAGCGTTTGGGTGGTTTTGACGATCCTTACGCATCGGGCGATGATGTATTTATTCTGTATAAAGCCAAAAAACATATACCCAAACGCATAGCATTTTTAATAGCGAAAGAGACTATTGTTTATACCAATGCCCAACAAACATTGGGCGGATTTTTTAATCAGCGTGTGCGTTGGGGCGCTAAGGCCAAAGGCTTTACTGATAGGGCTGCACTTGGGGGTATTTTATTATTATTTTTCTCAAACGCAGCCGTAACAACCGCATTAATTTTAGGGATTATTTTTCCGGGTTTAATAGTGCCTGCGCTGGCAATTTTTCTACTTAAACTTATTGCCGATGTTGTTTTTTTAATCCCCATAGCACGTTTTTTTAACAAGCTAAAACTATTGCCTATGTACCCGCTAATGTCGCTATGGCTGCCGTTTTATATTACCGTTACAGGCATACTTTCGCTGCGCGGAAATTATGTGTGGAAAGGCCGTAAATTGCGCTAACTAAATGGCAAAGCAAAGCGATAAAAGTGAAAGCCCCGGCCGCCTGGCATGGATGCGTTTTAAGCGCAATAAGTTGGCTATGGGCGCGCTCGCGTTTGTAATTATACTCTTCACCGCTTCCATTTTTGCTTATACATTTATTCCCGATAACAGCCGCGATGCAAACACCATGTGTTTGCAAATTGCCACTAAAAAGCCGGGCTTTGCCGTACAGATATTAAAAGTGCCTAAAGGAGTAGAAAACAGCGGGGATTTATTTACTGGTTATACCGATGAATTTACCTACATCCCCATAAAAAATTGGGGTTTGAAAGGAGACAGCGATAGTTTATGGGTAGAGGAATATGTTGATGGAGAAATAATAGGTCCGATAAAATATTTCAATGCCTTAACCGTAGCGGGTTACGAATTACGAATGGAACGCTACCCCGATTGGGACATGATGGTTAAATCGCAATTGAAAGCGGGAAAAAATCGGGCTGTTATTACCAAAACCTTTTACCTTGGCACCGACCGCTACGGGCGCGATATGCTAAGCCGCTTAATTTTAGGTGCGCGCATATCTATGTTAGTCGGAATTATTGCTGTAATTATTTCATTATTAATTGGTGTTACGTTAGGCGCGATTGCAGGCTATTTTGGTGGTTGGTTAGATGCGTTAATACAGTGGTTTATTAATGTAATTTGGTCTATCCCCACCATACTACTGGTTATAGCCGTATCTATAGCCTTAGGCAAAGGCTTTATGCAGATATTTATTGCCGTGGGCCTAACCATGTGGGTAGAAGTCGCAAGGCTTGTGCGCGGACAGGTATTATCGCTACGTAAAATGGAGTTTGTAGAAGCTTCGCAGGCATTGGGCTACGGTAAATTCCGCACTATATTCGTCCATATTCTTCCCAATATTTCGGGGCCATTGGCGGTAGTGGCCGCATCTAATTTTGCATCGGCGGTGTTGATTGAAGCAGGCTTAAGCTTCATCGGTTTTGGGGTGCAGCCGCCTACTTCATCGTGGGGAACCATGATACGCGACCATTACGGATACATCATTCTTGATAATGCCTATTTGGCCATATTACCCGGCCTTGCTATTGTTAGTGTGGTATTGGCCTTTATACTTATTGGCAATGGCTTGCGCGATGCGCTGGATGTGAAGTCGGTGAATGTAAGTTAGTAATCAGAAAATTCCTCCCGCCTGCGGCGGTACTCCTCCTGAATCAAGTTCAGGACAGGCTTTTAATTAAAGGGAGATTTTATAAAGCTTCAATATCTTCTCTACCAAAACCGCTGAGTGTTTTTGATAGGCTTCAAACGTCCAGCCCGCAATATGTGGGGTAAGGATAACGTTATCGTTTTGCGCTAAATATTTAAAGGGCTCAGGCAAGGTATTGCTATCAATATCTTCAAACGAAAAGACTTCGTATTCTGACACGTCAAGCGCTGCGCCGCGCACCTTTCCGGCTTGCATAGCCGCAACCAATACTGCGGTATTTACATTCTTTCCGCGTGCGGTATTGATGAAAAAAACAGGCTTTTTAAACGCGTTGAAAAACACCTCATCGGCATAGTAATGGGTTTCATCAGTCAGCGGCAAATGCAGGCTCACAACATCAGCTTCTACAAAAATTTTTTCTAATGATGATTCTTCAATATAATCCTTACCAAAACCGCTTTTGTATTTATCGTGCGCAAGCACTTGCACCCCAAAGCCACTAAGGCGTTTAGCAAATGCTTCGCCCATAAAACCGTAGCCTATAATACCTACAGTTTTGCCCATTAGCTGCACACCCCAGTTGGCATCGCGTTTCCAATGGCCTTGTTTTACTTCTTTGTCAGCACGTACAATATTGTTCATCATACCTAACATAACAGCAACGCAATGTTCGGCAACGGCATCGCGGTTTCCCTCGGGCGAACTTAGGCAGGTAATACCTTTGCTTTGGGCATATTCCACATCAATATTCTCCATTCCGGCACCGGCACGGGCAATAAATTTCAGTCTTGTGGCTTTATCAATAAAGGCTTTATCTACCTTAATTTTTGTGCGCACAACCAACCCTTCGTAGTTACCGATTTCATCTGCATAGCGCGTTTTATCCCATGTAGAAGCATCCACACAATCAATCCCTTTTGCCGAAAGCGTTTCAATTAAAAACGGATGAATATCGTCAACAATAAGAATTTTGGGCATACTTAGCGCGTATCAAATTTTTTAAAATAATCGTAGGTAAACTCCTCATTTATACCGTGGTAAAATGAAATTAGCACCCGCACTTTTTTTCGCAATTGCGGATATTCGTTTACCGTTTGCCAAAAATCACGGTCGGGGCAAAATAGCTGCTGCGCCAGTTCATTAATATCATTCTCCATGCTGCTTTGAGCATACTGGTCAATAAACCCCTGCGAGTTATAGTACGACGCAAAGTCAGTACCATCCTCATTATTTTTCAATGCCGCAACGCCGCCTGTTTCCTCATCGTGGTAAGTAAAACCGTTGGGGTTGCACTGGCTCCAGGCTTCTTCGTTAAAATCGTTCTTGTAATTAAAATACAATATGCTGGAAAATTCGTGGTGAAAACTCTGCTCAATAAACAAATCGGTATAGCCCATAGCCAGCCCGTCGTTAGCTAAATACAGCTTATTTTCGTAATAGGTAGCACCAAAGCCTACATTGTAAAAATTGAGTGAGCGCAGCACGTATACCGCCCTTAAATTATCTCGCAATATTGGGCGGGGGTATTTTACCAATGCTTTTACCACGGCTGTTTTAGAGCGTTTTTCCTCAACGCGCTCAAGCCTTTGCACATGGGCGTTTATAGGTGCTTTTAACCAATGGGCAGGAAAAATTTCGGGTGTGGCGGCAAATGAAATGCTAACGCCCAGCGTGTCGCCGGGGGCAGTGCCGGGTTGCGGCGCCATAACGCCGTAGCAACCCGTAAGCAGGTAAATTACCCAAAAACCAATTAGTAAACGTATGCGCATTATTGCAAAGATATTTAATTAGCCAGCGCAAACAATGCGGCAGTAGCTGTCATTTAGGCAGAGTTGTGCAACTTTTGTACCTAATTAACTGGGTTTGGACGTAAATTTGATGGATATTTGTACTAACAAACTAGAAAATAAAAATGGCAAATAACAGCAACCCGATTTTATCGGAAAAAATATTTCAACGTGCTTCTGAAGCACACGTAGCTAATGGCGAGCCTATGACAGTAGGCGGCACTATTAACAAAACCCTTATTTTATTGCTATTGGTACTGGCCCCGGCCATGTATACCTGGAACATGCTATACAGCGGCACTACTTACCAAGGCGCCGGTGCTTTTATAATTGGTGGCGCTATTGTAGGCTTAATAGCAGCAATTGTTACCATTGTTAAACCCGTTTGGGCATCAGTATCGGCCCCAATATATGCTATAGGCCAAGGCTTGTTTTTAGGCGGTATTTCGGCAGCGTTTAACCTGCGTTTTCCGGGTATTGCTGTACAAACTGTAGCGCTAACTTTTGGCACTTTAGGTGTTATGCTATTTATGTACAAAACAGGTATTATTAAGGTAACTGATAAGCTGCGCTCGGGCATTTTTGCTGCTATGGGTGCTATTGGCTTGTTTTACTTGGTTATTCTAATAATGAACCTATTTGGTGGCGACACTTCATTTTATTTTGGCAACAGCACCCTTAGCATTGTGTTAAGCTTTGTTATTGTGGGCGTTGCTGCTTTTCGCTTGTTGCTCGATTTTGATTTTATTGACCAAAGTGCCAAAATGGGCGCACCTAAGTACATGGAATGGTTTGGCGCATTTGGCTTGGTAATGACGCTGATTTGGTTGTATATGGAACTATTGCGCTTGCTTTCTAAGCTTCGCGACTAATAATCAACCCACTATAAATTGCAAAGTCCCGGTACATTATGCCGGGACTTTTTTATTTCAGATAGTGACATTTGTCATTTTTAATTCTCGGTATTTACCATTAAATTTGTGTGTATTATACCTTTAGTTTATAATTATGCCATTAAGTGAAATTCTTTCGTTTATCGTTATCCCCATCTATTTTATATTTATTGGGGTTGAATTGCTTTACCTGCGTTTTGCAAAACAAAAATACTATCGCTTAAACGATTCTATCTCCTCTATTAGCACAGGCGTTATTCAACAAACTATTGGCATTTTTCTGCATATACTTATTTATTTAAGTTACGATTGGTTGCAACGCCATGGTTCTATACAAGAGTTGTTTGGTGTAGCCTCTATTCCCAATACCTTTTTGTGGTATGTTATTGCATTCCTATTTTTCGATTTTATTTACTACTGGTTTCACCGCACCAGCCACGAGGTTAACATTGTTTGGGCATCGCACGTAGTGCACCATAGCAGCGAAGAATATAACCTGTCAACAGCCCTGCGCCAAGGTACTTTTCAAGGGGTATTTTCATGGCCGTTTTATTTGGTGATGGCCTTTTTCGGCTTTCCGTTAGAAATGTTTTTGGTGGTAAGTGTAGTCGATTTGCTTTGGCAATACTTCCTCCAT
>JANOCJ010000258.1:0-4043 GCA_031412115.1 Flavobacteriales bacterium | reverse complement strand
TAATGGGGCACCATCATATCTATGTATAATTTGGTTCGAGTAGCAACCAGCAGAGTTATCTACCCTTAGGGTGGCAACACCACTACCAAAAACAAAGCTTCCCGTGCCATTATCATAATTAAGGGCCCAGGCATCTACCTCCCATTGGTTATCAAAGGGGCTGTTATATATAGTATTGCCTACCCAATAGCGGTCTACACCGCTGGTTTGGGCAAACATGCGGCGTACATCTCCTATATTAAATATAAAAGTAAGGGCAACTGTTACTCCAAAAAATGCAAAAACCGCACCGGCTACTACCAGCCTGGTTTTCATTTTCATTTTCTGTTTCTGACGTTGTAAAAGCCTAAACTTCATAACTGTAATTTTGGTTGGTATATTAATAGGGGTAAAATTATTGGGGGGCTATGCGGCTACAACTCAATTGATATAGGCCACCGCACCTATGTAAGAAAATCCCCCAAATAAAGAATCAGGCAAAACCAAAAAATGCAGAAATAGCAGGGCTTATAGCACTAAAACAATTTTCATCAACCCTAAAAAGTGATGTAAGACAGGCAGGTTAAAGCCCGAAAAATAAAACTATTTGACACAAAAAAGGGCCTCGATGTGAAGCCCTTTAGCCAATACAAAATCTATTTTATGTAAGAATATGAATAATTGCAGCTAATAATTACACCTTGCAAAAAACCTATTAGCTGTAGTGTTATAGCAAAGGCTTAACCGCATAGCCCAACTTGCGTAACTGATATACCAAACCCTCGGTACCCGCTAAATGCAGCGCGCCTACAGCCACAAACTGCGATTGCTTTTTAAACAATCCGGGCAACACTTTCATCCATTTATCATTACGGTCGCCAAGCAATTTTTTCATATCGCCGGCGTATTCATTATAGTCGGTAGATAGTTTGTACAATGCCGTTAAATCCTGCGCAAAATAATCATCAACCATTTTATTGGTCACCGTATCTATATCATCCGCTTTGGCAATGTATTTCTTCAGGTTATCTACCTGTTTGTTTAGCGAGTCGCCAAACAAAATATTGGCCTGTTCCAGTGCGGTTTCAAGCCCGGTAATGTCTTTTTTTTGCTCGCGCGCTACCTCCATAAAATACAGGTCCATCATAGTTCCTGCGTATTTTTCTAAGCGGTCTTTTACATCAGGCGGCATAGCCGATGCAAGCGTAACAACTATAGCAGCCGGTTTTAAACTTTCGTAAAACGATAAGCCCAACCCTGTTGCGTTGATAAGTTTGGCATCCAATATGCCTTCCTCCTCTTCGGTTAAAAAGTCAGATATTTTTTTGCCCGACAATACCATTGCCTGCCTAACCGACATTATGTCTGCCGGGTTAAGGTCAACCTCAACCACTAAGCCTTGAGCTTTAGCAAAGCATTCGCCAACTTTCGGCATGGTGCTTAGGTAGTCGCTTTTAAGCAGGTGAAAGGTACCAAATAGGTACGATGGTTTTTTTAAGCCCTTGCCTGTAACCTCGTATAACAAACCCTTATCAGGAACGGTCTGTGCCTTAGCCAGCGCGGGCAGCGTAAGTATAAACAGAAATAAACTGCGGAGTAATGTCTTGTTCATTTGTAATGGCTTTAAATCTATTTTACAATAATACTTTTATTTAACATTAAACATGCCAAAGACCTATAAACACGGCATATTCTTTGCTATATTCGGGTTCAAATATTCCACTCCATTTTTCATGCTAACCATTACAAAACTGCTGCCCGTTTGGGGTATTGCAATGCTGCTATCATTTACAACCCTGGCACAAACCGTTACCTTTTCCGAGCCTGAAAAGTTAATACCATCGCCTATGTTGCCCCAGGGCATAACTCCTATGCGTTCTAACAACAATGTTGATGCCACATCTTATAATGGCAGATATTATGTCGCATTTCGCACAGCGCCGTACCATTTTGCAAGCAAAAAAGTAGGCATGTATATTATGAGCAGCCCCGATATGTGTAGTTGGCGTTTTGAAAATTACATACATACAGGGCAAGACCTGCGCGAGCCGCGGTTTATGATTTTAAACGATAAGTTGTTCCTATATTATTTTGAGGCGGGCAGCAATGTGTTCAAATTCGAACCCAAAAATATGTGGGCAAGTAGTTACAATACGGCGGCTAATTGTTGGGAAGAACGTACTATTAATAACATGGAAGGCTATGTGCCTTGGCGCATACGCACCCGCAACGGCAAAGCCTACCTATCGGCATATTATGGGGTTGATATATACTCGCCGGGCAAGCATGAGGGCGATTTGCGCCTGTTTACCACCAAAGACGGTTACAACTGGCAAGCCATTAGCGAACAGGCACAGGTAAGCGTACCGGGTGCTGAGGAAGGCGAATTTGATTTTGACCCCGAAGGCAATATGTGGGCCTGTGTGCGGTTAGAGGGCGAGGGTGCTTTGGTAGCTTACGCCGATAAAGACAGTTTGGAAACATGGAAAACATTCCGCACCAAAAAGAAGTACGACAGCTCGTTGATGTTTATGCGCAAAGGCGAGGTTTACCTTATTGCCCGCCGCAATGTTGGGGGCGATTCTGACAAATCGCCACGATTTTTGCCGGGTGCCTTTAGGCGTAAGCTAAATATGTTTATTTACTGGATGCACAGCAAGCGCACCGCCTTATATAAGTTAGATAAAAACACCAAAACCTTTGAGCACGTAATGGATTTGCCCGGCTGCGGCGATACCGCTTTTCCGGCATTGGTAAAAAAAGACGATAACACCTATTACTTTTTAAACTACACCAACGAGTTTAAAGAATCGGGCAAATCGTGGCTTAGCGGGCAACTGGCCCATACGTTTATCTATAAGTCGGAGTTGCGTTTCAACGACTAGGCCCCACTCCCTAACTACAAGCTTTGCAACGCAAAGCGAAGAGCTGAACATCCCTCTCCCCGAAGGAGAGAGGGACTTTTTTTTAATACCCCCTCTCTTTTGGAGAGGGGGCAAGGGGGTGAGGCTGTATCTTTGCCCCATGCAAATTACCAAAGCAGCCCAAATGCTGGGCCACAAAGGCCCGTTGTACGCGCTAGAGCAAGGCAGTGCCCCGCACCTGTTTTATAGCGGCGGCAGCGATGGCCTTATTGTAGAATGGGATTTGCAAAACCCCGACACAGGCCGCTTGATAGCCAGCGTTCCGGGCGTTATATACAGCATTAAAAAACTCGGTACGCAGTATTTACTTGTGGGGACTGATAAAGGCGGCATCCACATTATAGACCTTACCACCAACGCTGAGATTAAGTACCTGCTAAACCATGCCAATGGGGTGTTTGATATACTGGTGCTGCCCACGCAAAACAAGTTTATAGCGCTTGGTGGCGATGGTGCTTTTTCGGTATGGGATAGTGATGATTTTAGTTGTTTGACCACTATTAAGCTATGCGATGCAAAGTTGCGCAGTGCAGATTGTACCGAAAATGAACAGTTTATGTCCGTTGCTTGTGGAGATAATACTATACGCATATTTGAGACTACAAACTTTACCCAAACGCAACAGTTAACCGACCATACCCTATCTGTTAACGTAGTGAAATACCACGGGCCATATTTGGTTAGCGGCAGCCGCGATGCGCATTTGAATGTGTACGATGTTGCCAACGCCTATGCCCTACTCCACAGCATACCCGCGCATAACTTTGCTATTTATAGTATTGTGTTTAGCCCCGATGGTAAGCTGTTTGCCACCGCCAGCCGCGACAAAACCCTGAAAATTTGGGATGCCGAAACCTTTACCGTACTGCAACGCATTAGCCTTGATACCCACCAGGGCCACAAAAACTCCGTAAATAAATTGCTATGGACGGACTACAACAACCTGCTTATTAGTACGGGGGATGATAGGGCGGTACTTGCGTGGCAGGTAAACTAAAATCTAAAAGTTAAAAACTAAAAGTTGTTTTTTTAACCCCGGAGGGGTGAAATGTTTGTAGCCCCGTGCGTAAGCGCGGGGTAAAAATACGCCCCTCCAATTTCACCCCTCCTTTTAGGAGAGGGGTCGGGGGTGAGGTTGTT